>JBILUT010000087.1:0-6387 GCA_044370875.1 Polaromonas sp.
TTAGCATAAGGTTCGCCCTTGCGCGGGCACACACGCCCGTCTGGCGCCGACCCAACCCCAAGGAGAGATGATGATGCAAAGACGCACCCTGCTGGCCGCAGCGCTGCTGGCCGGCAGCACCCTGGCAGCGGCCCAAAGCCCGGCCTGGCCCAGCCGACCGATCACGCTGGTGGTGCCCTTCCCGCCGGGCGGACTGGCTGACATCGTGGCGCGGCCGGTGGCCGAGGCGCTGACGCGCGAGTTGGGCCAAAGCGTGGTCATAGAAAACAGGGCCGGTGCCGGTGGCGGCATTGGCATGAGCTATGCCGCCAAGTCCAAGCCCGATGGTCACACCCTGCTGATGGCGCTGTCATCACTGACGGTGCTGCCCGAGGCCGATGTCATTTTGGGACGCGCCCCGATGTTTGCCCTGGCCGACCTGCGCCCGATTGCACGCTTTACCGCCGACCCCACGGTGCTGGCGGTACGGGCCGATTCGCCCTGGAAAACCGTGAAGGAGTTTGTGGAGGACGCCCGCAAGCGACCCAGTGCGATTAACTACGGCTCTTCGGGCAACTACGGCACCATGCATGTGCCCATGGAAATCCTGGCGCAAGAGGCGGGTATCAAGCTAACCCATGTGCCCTTTACCGGTGCCGGACCGGCCGTGGTGGCCTTGTTGGGCGGGCAAATCCAGGCGGTCTCCTCAGGGCCGGCCACGGTGCTGCAGCATGTCAAGGCGGGCAAGCTGCGGGTGCTGGGCCATTGGGGTACCGGCAGTCTGGCCAGCATGCCCGAAGTGCCGGCGCTCAAGGACACCGGCTTTAACGCTGAATACGCACAGTGGTCGGGGCTGTTCATTCCGGCTGGCGTGCCCGAGCCCATCGCGCAGCGCCTGCGTGCTGCTGCCCGCAATGCCGCACAGGATGCAAAGGTGCGCGAAGTGATCAACGGCGCGGGCAGCCCCATCCTGTACCAGGACACGCCCGACTTCGAGCGCTATGTACAGGCGGACGCACGTCGTATGGCTGATGTGGTGCGCCGCATCGGCAAAGTCGAATAACCCAACTCTCAAAAAGGCGAGCAACATGCAAAGAAAACAACTCCTCCAATCGGCTGTGGTTCTGCTTGGGCTGGCGGCCGGCTTGGCCGCAGCGCCCGTTTCGGCACAAAGCTATCCCAATCGACCGGTCCGCATCGTGGTGCCCTTTGCTACGGGTGGTCCGGCCGATGTGTATGCGCGCTTTATCGCGCAGCGACTGACCGACACACTGGGCCAAAGCTTCGTGGTTGACAACAAGCCCGGCGGCGGCTCGGTGATCGGTACCGATCTGGCGGCCAAAGCGGCGCCCGACGGCTACACCTTGCTGATGATGTCCAACACCCACACCGTCAATGAGACCCTGATCCCGAACAAGCCCTTCGCCCTGATGAAAGACTTTGTCGGGGTGGCCCCGATCAACTACTCGGACCTGGTGCTGGTGGCGCATCCGTCCAAGGGCATCAACACGCTGGGCGATCTGATCAAGCGGGCCCAGGCCGAGCCCGGCAAGCTCAATTACGCTTCGTCCGGCCCCGGCACGCCCTATCACATGGCCGGCGAACTGCTCAAGAGCATGGCGCGCATCAACATGGTTCATGTGCCCTACAAGGGCAGTTCCGGCGCCCGCACCGACATCATCGGCGGACAGGTGGACCTGATGTTCGATGCGGTGACCACCATGACCGAACAGGTCAAGGCCGGCAAGGTCAAGGCCCTGGCCACCAGTGGCCGGGCCCGCTCGGACGTGATGCCCGATGTACCCACCCTGACCGAGGCGGGCGTGCCCGGCTATGAGGCGACCATCTGGCTGGGCATCATGGCCCCGCGCGGCACGCCGCAAGCGGTGATTGACAAGCTCAACGAGAGCATCAGCAAGATCGTCGGCGCCACCGACGTCAAGCAGGGCTGGAGCAAGCAGGGCGCGGTGCCGATGGTGATGAACCCAGCCGCCTTTACCAAGTACCTGAACGATGACATCACCAAATGGGCTGGCGTGATCAAGTCGGCCAACATCAAGCTGGACTGAGTCATGACTGATTCCCGCCCCAGGGCGCCTCGTGCCTGAGAACAACATGTCCAGACTGCACATTCTCAGCGGCGGCGCGGCCAACGGGCTGGTGAACCGGGTGCAGGATCGTTTCACGCAGCACACTGGTCTGGAGGTGGCGGGCACCTTCAGCGCGGTGGGCCAGATGAAGGAAGCGCTGCTGGCCGGCCAGCCGTGTGATGTTGCGATCCTGACCGAATCCATGATCAAGGACCTCTGCGACAGCGGCCATCTGGATGCTGGCAGTGTGCGCCGGATTGGGGTGGTGCAGACTGGCCTGGGCGTGCCGCAGGGCCAGCGGGCGCCCGACATGAACACGCCCGAACAGTTGGCCCAGGCTCTGCTGCAGGCCGATGGGGTTTACATGGCCGACCCACTCAAGGCCACGGCCGGCATCCACTTCATGAAGGTCCTGCGCAGTCTGGCGCTTGAAGAGACGCTTGGCCCGCGGCTGCTGCCCTTTCCCAACGGGCAGACGGCCATGGCAGCCATGGCTGCACGAGCCAGCCAGAGCCCAGCCGCGCGACTGATCGGCTGCACCCAGGTCACCGAGATCCTGAACACGCCCGGCGTTACCCTGGCCGCACTGCTGCCCCCGCAGTTCGAATTGGCCACGCCCTATACCGCTGCGGTCAGCCGCAAGGCAGCACAGCCCGAGGCCGCTGCGCATTTGATTGCGCTGCTGGCCGACGCCGAACAGGCGGCGCTGCGCAAAGCCTGCGGTTTTGACTAGCGAAACCGTAGGCCCCAGACCGCAGGGCTTAGCCGGCCGGCTGCATTTTGGGGAACACCCGCGCCGGTACATGCGCGCCGATGCTGCGACCGCGCACCAGCTCGGCCACCATATCGGCGGTGACCGCTGACAGCGTCCAGCCCAGGTGGCCGTGACCGGTGTTGTAGAACACGTTGTGACGGTGGCCCTGACCCACCCGCGGCAGCATGTCGGGCATCATCGGGCGCAGGCCGGCCCAGGGCACAACCTGGCGGGTGCTCACGCCCGGAAAACAGCGGTTCACCCAATCGACCAAAGGCTTGACCCGGTCGGCCCGGATATCGCGGTTAAAGCCATTGAATTCGGCGGTACCGGCAACACGGAAACGATCGACCCCGAGGCGGCTGGTGACCAGCTTGGTCTCGTCATCGAGCAGGCTGACCTGCGGCGCCGCGGACTGGCTGGCGGCATCGGGCAAATTCACGGTGATCGAGTAGCCCTTGACCGGGTAGACGTTGATGCGATCGCCTAACTGCGCAGCCATCTCGCGGCTCTTGACGCCGGCGCAAACCACCAGGGCATCGGCGTTGAACTGCTCAGGACCATTCGGGCCGTCAAACACGACGCTGGCCTGTTGCCCGTCGGCGTTGAGGCGCTGCACCTGGCAGCCGTAGAGCACGCGAACCCCCAGACGCTGGGCGGCAGAGGCCAGCCCGACGGTGAATTTATGGATGTCACCGGTGCAATCGCTGGGCGTGAAAAAGCCCCCGTAGTAGTCGCCGGCCAAGGTGGGTTCGATAGCCCGCATTTCTTCGGGCGTGACCGCGCGCCGCTCCAGGCCACCGCGGGCGAGCAAGGCGCTGACGCGTGCGGCGTGCTCAAAGCCGGCCTTGTTGCGATAGATGTGCAAGATGCCCTGCGTCTTGAGGTCAAAGTCGATGCCCTCCTGGCTGGCCCAAGAAAACAGATGCTGCCTGGCTTCAATGGCCAGGCGCGCCGTCTCGATGGTGTGCCGCTCGTAGAAAGGGATGTTGCCCAGAAACTGGGCAAACCAGGACAGCTTGTGCCAGCTGGGCTTGGGATTGACCAGCAGGGGAGCGTCGCTGCGCAGCATCCACTTCAGGCCCTTGATCACGGTGGAGAGGTGGTTCCAGACCTCGGCATTGGAGGCCGACAGCTGACCGCCGTTGGCATACGAGGTTTCCATGGCGGCGTAGCGGTGCTGCTCGAGCAGAGTGACCTCCAGGCCGCGACGGGCCAGGGCGTAGGCGGTGGTCATACCGGTGATGCCGCCACCGATGACTGCGATGTGTTTCATGACTGAGGCTCCAAAAACGTCGATGAAGGGGAGCGCCGCACGATGCCCAATGCATCACGGTGCGCCCCCTCTGTTTGGAACCTGAGAGATTCACGGCCGCTCCGCAAAGGGTGCCGCTTGCTCCTGCGGTGGACCGGTTGACTGGGCCGGCCTCTCTTCAGAGATGCGTTTCTGATCGGTCCTTTTGCCTGAGAGTTTCCGGGGCGGTTGCTCCTTCGGCGAGCCGCACGGGGCGACTTCTCTCCCGATCAGAATGCTGCGAATCAGACAGCCGCCAAGGCTGGGGCCTGGACCTCCCGGGTACTTGGGGACGAGCCGGTCAGGAACCGGTGGGCCAGCTGCACCCAGAAGGCACTGCCGATCGCAATAATTTCATCGTTGAAATCATAACGTGAGTTGTGCACCATGCACGCTCCGTGTCCGCCACCGGCTCCATCGCCGTTGCCGATCAGCAGATAGCTGCCGGGCACCTGATCGAGCATGAAGGCAAAGTCTTCGCTGGCGGTGATGGGCTCGCACTGGGGCAAGACCTGGTCGGGGCCCATCAGCTCCAGGGCCACTTCGCGGGCCAGCTGCGTCTCGGCCGGCGTGTTAACGAGCACCGGATACCCGCCCTCGAACTGCACATCAGCGCGCACACCGAAACTGCGCGCCTGCGCCTGCACCAGTTCATCAATGCGCCGCAGCAGCAGGCGATGCACCTCGCGATCGAGCGCACGCACGCTCAAACGCAGCGTGGCAGTCTGCGGGATCACGTTGTTGGCCTGGCCGGCCTGAAAGGCGCCGACCGTGATGACCGCGGTCTGCAAGGGAGGCACATTGCGCGAGACGATGCTCTGCAAGCCCATCACAATGGCAGCGCCAGCCACCACCGGATCGGCCGCCTGGTGCGGCATGGCGCCGTGACCGCCCACGCCCTCCAGCACGATGGTGATGTTCTCGCTGGAGGCCATGGTGGCGCCCTCGCGCAGCATCAGCGTGCCGGTGCGAAAGCCCGGCATGTTGTGCAGGGCAAAAACCGCGTCACAGGGAAAGCGGTCGAACAGGCCGTCTTCCATCATGCGACGGGCCCCGCCCAGGCCCTCTTCAGCCGGCTGAAAAATCAGGTTGAGCGTACCGCTGAATTGCCCTTCTTCTGCCAGGTAGCGGGCGGCTGCCAGCAAGGTGGCGGTGTGGCCATCGTGGCCACAGGCGTGCATCAAACCCGCGTGGCAACTGGCGTGGGGCAGCCCGGTCTGCTCCTGGATCGGCAAGGCGTCCATGTCGGCGCGCAGCCCCAGGCGACGCTGGCCGTCGCCGCGCCGCAGCTGCCCAACCACCCCGGTGCCGCCCAGACCCCGGGTGACTTCATAGCCCCAGGACTGCAGGCGCTGGGCGACCAGGTCGCTGGTGCGAAATTCTTCAAAGCCCAGCTCCGGGTGGCGATGGATATCGCGCCGCAGGGCGATGAATTCCGGCGCCAGCCCACGCATGGCCGCCAGCAAGGCTGCGGGGGGACTCACTGCGGCTGCAGGTTGATGGACTTGGCGATGGCGCGGTACTTGGCCGTGCCCTCGGCGTAGAACTTGCCCATGGCCGCCAGCGGCTGCGGCCGCGGCACGATCATGCTCTGAGCCTCAAGCGAAGCGCGCACGGCAGCATCATTGGCGACTTCGCTGAGCGCCTTGTGCAAGGCCTGCACGATGGGCTCGGGCGTGTCCTTGTGAACAAAATAACCGGCCCAGGTGTCAAACACGAAACCCTTGAGGCCCTTGGCATCTTGCAGCGGTGCGGCGGACGCCAAAGCAGTTTGGCGATCGGCTGAGAGGGCCGCGATTGCCTTGAGACGACCCTGAGCCACCATCTCAATCTGGGCCTTGCCATAGGGCGTGATGAACACATCGACCTGCCCGGCCATGAGATCCTGCACCGCCGGCGCGCCGCCCTTGTAGGGCACATGGGTCATGGCAATGCCGGTGACTTTGGACAGGTGCTCGCCGAGCAGGTGGTAGAGCGAGCCGGGCCCCACGCTGGCGTAGGTCAGCGGCTTGCCGTCCTTGGCGGTCTTGGCGGCGTGGGCCAGCAGCTCGTCGCCGTTGCTCGCCGGTAGGTCCTTGCGGGCGAACATCATCAAGGGGTTGACGGTGATTGCCTGGACCAAGCGGAAGTCCTCGCTCTTGAACTTGACCGAGGACATGATCAGCGGCCCGAGGATCAGTTCGTTGGGCGAGCCCTGGAAGATGATGTAGCCGTCGGCCGGCGAGCCAAGCACCTTCTGCGCCGCGATGGCACCGTTGGCACCCCCGAGG
>JBILUT010000143.1:0-4926 GCA_044370875.1 Polaromonas sp.
CGAGGTCAGCGACGTGGCCAATGCGGTACTCGATGGCACGGACGCGGTGATGCTCAGCGCCGAAACAGCCGCCGGCCGCTACCCGCTTGAAACCGTGGAGGAAATGGCCAAGATCTGCCTGGAGGCCGAGAAGGCCAGCAGCCACGAGATTGACGCTGACTTCACCGGCAAAACTTTCAGTCGCATCGACCAATCGATTGCCATGGGTGCGCTGTTTACCGCCCAGCATCTGGGCGCCAAGGCCATCGTGGCCCTGACCGACAGCGGCTCGACCGCCCTGTGGATGAGCCGGCACGACATTCGCACGCCCATCTACGCGCTCACCCCCAAGCTGAGCACCCAGCGCAAGATGGCGCTCTACCGCAACGTGCGCCCCCTGCTGATGGACACCTCGGCCGATCGCGACACGGCCCTGGAGCAGGCCGAAGGCCACCTGCTGCGCCGCGGCATCGTGCAAAGCGGCGACGTGTACGCCATCACCTGCGGCGAGCCCATGGGCGCGCCCGGGGGCACCAACATGCTCAAGATCTGCCGGGTGGCCTGAGCCCGCATCGCAGCCCGCAAATACCCCCTGTCAGACAGCCTGCGTTCAGGCAGGCCCGTAGAATCTGGCCGGTTACCGAGCGGTTACCAAACCGACCGGCTTCTTGCCAACCCTCCGTTCAGGACTGTCCCCATGGCCCTCGTTTCCATGCGCGAGCTGCTCGACCACGCAGCCGAAAACAATTACGGCATCCCCGCCTTCAACGTCAATAACCTAGAGCAGGTGCAGGCGGTCATGGCCGCAGCCGACGAGGTGGGCGCACCGGTCATCTTGCAGGCGAGCGCCGGGGCGCGCAAATACGCCGGCGAGCCCTTCATCAAGCATCTGATTCTGGCCGCCGTGGAGGCCTATCCGCACATTCCGCTGGTGATGCACCAGGACCACGGCACCAGCCCCAAGGTCTGCCAGGGCGCCATCGACCTGGGCTTTGGCTCGGTCATGATGGACGGCTCTCTGATGGAAGACGGCAAGACACCGGCTTCGTTTGACTACAACGTAGACGTCACCCGCAAGGTGGTGGACATGGCTCACCGGGTGGGCGTAACGGTTGAAGGCGAGCTGGGCTGCCTGGGCAACCTGGAGACGGGTGACGCCGGCGAAGAAGACGGCATCGGCGCCGAAGGCAAGCTCGACCACAGCCAGATGCTGACCGACCCCGAAGAAGCCGCCGTCTTCGTCAAGGCCACCCAGCTTGACGCCCTGGCGATTGCCATTGGCACCAGCCACGGCGCCTACAAGTTCAGCCGCAAGCCCACTGGCGACATTCTGGCGATCTCGCGGGTCAAGGAGATTCACCGCCGCATTCCCAACACCCACCTGGTGATGCACGGCTCATCGAGCGTGCCCGAAGAACTGCTGGCCGTGATCAACCAGTATGGCGGCAAGATGAAAGAAACCTACGGCGTGCCGATCGAAGAAATTCAAGAAGCCATCAAGCACGGCGTTCGCAAGATCAACATTGACACCGACATCCGCCTGGCCATGACCGGCGCGGCGCGCAAGTTTCTGGCCGAAAACCCCGACAAATTCGACGCCCGCGAATGGCTCAAGCCCGCCCGCGAAGCCGCCAAGCAAGTCTGCAAGGCGCGCTATCTGCAGTTTGGCTGCGAAGGTCAGGGCAGCCGGGTCAAACCGCAAGGCGTGCAGATCATGGCCAGCAAATACGCCCGCGGTGATCTGGCGCAGGTGGTGCACTGAAACCGCCCGTCCGCTCTCCCCGCATAATTCAAGGCCCGCTGTCCGGCAGCGGGCTTTTTCTTTGTGAGCCCCCGATGTCTGACGCCCTGCACACCTCATCGCTCCATTCTTTGCCTTTGCTGGCCCGCGGCAAGGTACGTGACAACTATGCGGTGGGTAGCGATCGGCTGCTGATGGTGGCCAGCGACAGGCTCAGTGCCTTCGATGTGATTCTGGATGAGCCGATTGCCGGCAAGGGCAAGATCCTCACGCAGATGGCGCTGTTCTGGTTTGACAAGCTGGGCCACCTGTGCCCCAACCACCTGACCGGGCAGGCGCCCGAGAGCGTGGTGGCGGCCGATGAGGCGGCGCAAATTGCAGGCCGGTCTATGCTGGTCAAGCGACTGCGGCCTATTCCCGTTGAGGCGGTGGTGCGCGGCTATCTGGCCGGCAGCGGCTGGCAGGAGTACCAGCGCAGTCAGTCGGTCTGCGGAGTGCCGCTGCCCGCTGGTCTGAAGAATGCAAGCCGGTTGCCCGCGCCGATTTTTACACCGGCGGCCAAGGCCGAGGTGGGCGAGCATGACGAGAACATCAGCTACGCGCAAGTTGAAAAAATAGTCGGCCCGCAGCTGGCCGCTGAGATCCGGCGCGTGAGCATTGCGCTGTACCAGGCCGCAGCGCAATACGCCTTGAGCAAGGGCATCATCATTGCTGACACCAAATTCGAATTTGGCCTGGATGCGCAAGGCACGCTCACCCTGATGGACGAGGTGCTCACGCCCGATTCATCGCGCTACTGGCCGGTTGAGGGCTACGAGGCCGCTTTGGCCCAAGGCGCAAACCCACCCAGCTATGACAAGCAATTCGTGCGCGACTGGCTGGAGTCGGTGCGCATCGACGGCAATCCCTGGAACAAAACCCCGCCGGCACCGAAGCTGCCGGCCGATGTGGCCGAAAGAACCGCCGCCAAATACCGCGAGGCGCTAGAACGCCTGACCGCGTAGGCCGCAGAATCAAAACAAAGCCCGCTGCAGTTGCAACACCGCAGCGGGCTGACTTTCAAGAACCCCGGCGCCAGGCCGGGACCGATCAGAAGGTGTACTTCAGGCCGGCGACGAGGCCGTCTTTACCGGTGTACTTGATGCCCCCTGGGGTATAGCAGACTCTCTGTGCATTGGTGGCAACACCCATCACAGACGCGCTCAGCCCTTTGCCCAAGTCTTTGACAAGCGTCACCGAGTAGTCGGTGTACGAGCAGGTGGGGCCATTTTTGATCATCTGGCGGCCTGCATGGGGCGTCAGCGACAAGCCATTGCCAAGGTCAATGGCGGCACTCAGGTCCACGTAGTAACTGTTCTTGCTGTTGACGTTTCCAAACGTGTCGGTCAGCGAGTGCGAGTACTTGGCCGTAAACATACCGACCGTGACCGCGCCGTACACCTCGGTGGTGTTGGCATCGGTATAGGTTGGGACCCGGCCCAGTTTGTTGCCGACATATTCGTAGCGCAAGACACCCACGTCATAAGAGGCGCCCGCCGCGCTGCCCTTATAGCCACCGTAGAGGTCCAACTCAAACGAACCGTCGCTAGCGCCGGAATCCTTGATCCACTTGATCGTCGAGCCCCAGGCACCCAGATAAAAGCCACTCTTGTCGGCGTAATCAAGGCCACCCTGCACCGCCGGCTTGAGCCGAGACTGCGAAATGCCGCGGTAGCGGTAATCGCTCACCACGCCGGCGTTGAAGGACAGGCTGGACTCGGGGGCGGCAGTCTGGGCCGTGACGGCCGATGAGGCCAACAGTGCTGCGCCCGTGAAGGCGATAGCCATGGATGCGTTTTTCATGGAAGGCTCCTGCAAGTTTCAAAAAAGAAGACGCAAGGGCCTACGCATAAGCCATGCCAGTCCATTTGCGCCTGCGCGGGCCCATTTAGGGTCCAAGAGGCACCAAGGCAGTGCGATCAACCTCCAGGCGCACCAGCAGCTTGCGTGAAACCCCGGGGCAGGGGCCCGGTATGCGTGAGGGCTCAGACCCAGGTGGCAAACGGGTAGACAGCAGGTGTTTTGCGCAGCGCGCACAGCCCCAGACTGGGCCGACAGCCAGGCGTGGAGGGACGACGCATGGGCGGGTGGCGCTGGCCTGCGATCAGTTGAGCACCATGCTCAGCTTGCGCCGGTAGCTTGAGACCAACGCGGCTTGCGGGTCTTCCTGCACGGTATTGGCACCCACCAGCTCGATACCTGTGGCCGTTTTACCGGGACTTGCGCCCGCAGCCTTGGGCTTGGGTGGGGTCAGCAGCTCCAAAATGGCCACGAAAGTCTTGCGAGGGAGCTCGTCAGCCCATTTTTTGTCACGCATGACGATCTCCAGCAGCTCGTCCATGGCCTCGGTCCACTGGCCCGCAGCCATCAGCACGCGGGCCTTGGCCATGCGGGCATCAAAGTCGCGCTTGTTTTGGGCGATGGCGGCATCAAATTGCTCCAGGCTCCACTGCCCGCGCGGATCGGTGGTCACAAACTCAAAGGCGGCCAGCCACTGCTTGAGCGCCTCAAAGCGCAGCGGCACTGGTATGCGCGACAGTGCAGGGGCCAGCGCCTGCCCGGCCAGCGCCAACTGGCCGGTGCCAATGAGCAGCTTGACATAGTCAAACCGGGCCTCGTCATTGGCCGGATCAACGGCCAGGGCTTCGGCCAGCTTGTCGATGGCGCTTTGCAGGTCGCCTTCTTCCGCGAGCTCCTGAGCCTGCTCGGCATCGGCCAGCGCCTGCATTTCTTCGTCGCTGGGCAAATGCTTGTCCAGGAATTCACGCACGCGGCCCTCGGGCAAAGCGCCAGCAAAACCATCGACCGGCCGGCCGCCGACAAGCAGCACGCAAGTGGGGATACTGCGAATGCCAAAGGCACCGGCCAGTTGCTGTTCATCGTCTGAATTGATCTTGACCAGCTTGAAGCGCCCGCCGTAATCGAGCTCGAGCTTTTCCAAAATAGGCCCGATCGATTTGCAGGGGCCGCACCAGGGGGCCCAGAAATCAACCAGAACCGGGGTGCTCATGGAAGCGGCGATGACTTCCTGCTCAAAATTCGCCATGGTCACATCAATCATGCAGCTATGGTACCTGCTGCCTCTGCTCGAGTAGGCTCGTGGGGGGCATAGGCCACCGGCGATGTCGGGCTGCAGCTCGGTCGGGCTGGCCGCATCGGCCCGCATA
>JBILUT010000333.1:0-2846 GCA_044370875.1 Polaromonas sp.
ATCGCGGCTGTCCCTTCCAATCGCCCCTGTTTCACCGGCGCGCCTGCAAACCAACCCCCATCTGGCCGCCAACGGCCCCGACAACATGAGCAGCATCACCCCTCTCCAGGTCGGCGTGGTCATGGGCTCCAGCAGCGACTGGGAGACCATGCAGCCGGCGGTGCAGATCCTGCAAGACTTTGGCGTGGCCCATGAGGCGCGGGTGGTGTCCGCCCACCGCATGCCTGACGAACTGTTTGCCTACGCGCAGTCGGCGCAGGGTCGCGGTCTGCAAGCCATCATTGCCGGCGCCGGCGGGGCCGCTCATTTGCCAGGCATGCTGGCGGCCAAGACCCCAGTGCCGGTACTGGGCGTACCGGTGCCCAGTCGGCATTTGCAGGGTGTCGACTCCCTGCATAGCATCGTGCAAATGCCCAAGGGCATTCCGGTGGCCACGTTTGCCATCGGGCAGGCAGGCGCAGCCAATGCAGCGCTGTTTGTAGTGGCCATGCTGGCCCTGCGCGACACCAAGCTGGCCGAAAAGCTCATCGCCTATCGGGCCGAGCAGACGCGGGCAGCGCAGGCCATGACCCTGCCGCAGGCATGAGCGCCGACGCGGCGCACCTGGCGGGGTCGCAACTCGCGCCAGCCTTTGCCCCTGTCTTGCCGGGCGCCACGCTGGGGGTGATGGGCGGCGGCCAACTCGGGCGCATGTTCGTGCATGCGGCTCAGCGCATGGGCTATTTCACAGCCGTGCTAGACCCCGACCCGCACAGCCCGGCCGGGCGAGTCAGCCACCACCATGTGCAGACCGCCTACACCGACGCGCAAGGGCTGGCTGAACTGGCCCAGCTGAGCGCGGCCATCACCACCGAATTTGAAAACGTGCCGGCGCAAGCTCTGGAGCAGCTGGCCCACTTGCGGCCGGTGGCGCCAGGCGCAGCATGTGTGGCCATTGCCCAGGATCGCGTGGCCGAGAAAACCCACTTTGCCGCTTGTGCCGATCGCTCAGGCGTGGCCTGCGCGCCCTATGCGGTGATCCGCGAGGAAGGTGATCTGGCATCGGTGCGGCCCGGGCTGCTGCCGGGCATCCTCAAGACCGCACGGCTGGGCTATGACGGCAAAGGGCAGGTGCGGGTGAAGACGGCCCAAGAACTGGCAACCGCCTGGCAGCAGCTGGGCCGCGTGGCCTGTGTCCTTGAAAAAATGCTGCCGCTGCAGGCCGAGTGTTCGGTGCTGGTGGCGCGCGGACACGACGGGCAGACGGTGGTCTATCCGGCTCAGCGCAACGTGCATGTAGACGGCATTCTGGCGCTTACCCATGCCTATGAGGGCTGCCTGCCGCTTGCACTGGCGCAGCGCGCGCAAGCGGCGGCAAAGACCATCGCGCAAGAGCTGGCCTATGTCGGCTTGCTGTGCCTTGAGTTTTTTGTGGTGCAGGGGCCCGAAGGCCTGGTGGTCAATGAAATGGCGCCGCGCCCACACAACAGCGGCCACCACACCCTCGATGCTTTTGACCACTCGCAATTTGATTTGCAGGTGCGCGCCATGGCCGGGCTGCCCTTGCCACAACCGCGACCGCACAGCCCGGCCCTGATGCTCAATCTGCTGGGCGATATCTGGTTCGACCGGCAGGGCCGTGAGCGGGCGCCCGATTGGGCCGCCGTGCTGGCTGTGCCCGGCGTGCATCTGCATCTGTACGGCAAGACCGAGGCACGGCGCGGGCGCAAGATGGGCCACCTGACTGTCACCGGGGAGCACCTCGCGCAGGTCAGGGCCAGCGCGCTGCAGTGTGCGCGGCTGCTGGAGCTGCCGGCGCTCGATGCGCTGGCATCGCAGCCATGAAACTGGCGGCCCAAGCACCGGGAGCGATCGCGCAGGCCGTGGCCCAACTGCGCGCCGGTGCGCTGGTGGCCTTGCCCACCGAAACGGTCTATGGCTTGGCCGCCGATGCGCTGAACGACGCGGCGGTGGCGCGCATCTATGCAGCCAAGGGACGGCCAGCCGACCACCCGCTGATCGTGCATCTGGCATCCAGCGCACAGGTGCGCGATTACGCAGCGGCGGTGCCTGACTTCGCCCAGCGTCTGATGGATGCCTTCTGGCCCGGGCCGCTGACGCTGATCTTGCCGCGCCGCCCCGAAGTGGCCGCTGCAGCGGCCGGCGGGCAGGCGTCGATCGGTTTGCGCTGCCCGTCGCACCCGGTGGCGCAGGCCGTGCTGCAAGCCTTTGGCCACGGACTGGCTGCGCCCAGCGCCAACCGCTTCGGACGGGTGAGCCCCACCACCGCGGCCCACGTGCAGGACGAATTCGGCCCGCAGCTGCTGGTGCTTGACGGGGGCCCCTGCGAGGTAGGGATTGAATCGACCATCATCGATTGCACCCGCGGCGCGCCGGTACTGTTGCGGCCGGGCCAGATCACGCCCGCGCAGATTGAGGCCGCCTGCGGTCAGGCGCTGGCCAGCGGCCTGAGCCAGGCTGCACCGCGCGCCTCAGGCACGCTGGAGTCGCACTACGCGCCCAATGCCCGACTCGAACTGATATCAGGCTCAAGCCTTCAAGCGCGACTGCAGCAGGTCAGGCCGGGCACGTTGATCGGACTGTGGAGCCGGCACGCGCCGGCTCAGCCGGTGAGCGAGTTGATCTGGCGCGAGCAGCCGGCTGACCCGGCCGCGGCCGCACAGCAGTTGTTTGCGGTGCTGCGCGAACTCGATGCACACGGGGTTCAGGCTATCTGGGTCGAGCAGCCCCCTCGCGGCCCGGCCTGGGACGGGGTGCGCGACCGCCTGCAGCGAGCCGCCGCCTAAAGAGCAGGGCGGCGCGCATCTGGCGCGCCGGGATCAAGCCAGATCAAACAGCGGCCATGA
>JBILUT010000057.1:0-7763 GCA_044370875.1 Polaromonas sp.
CACTTTCTACTTGCGTGAGCTGGCTGCGGCCTATCACAGCTACTATGACGCCGAGCGCATTCTGGTGGACGACCCGACCCTGAAGTTGGCCCGGCTTGCGCTGGTGGCTGCAACCCGTCAGGTGCTGCACAATGGTTTGGCCGTTCTCGGCGTGAGTGCGCCCAGCAAGATGTGAAGGCCAGCGTTCATGAAAATCCAGCCGGTTCCAAGTCGTCGTCAGCGTGGTGGTACTTTTCTCGGTTTCGTGATCGGAGCCCTGTTTGGTCTGGCCTTGGCTCTGGGTGTGGCGGTTTACGTCACCAAGGTCCCGATTCCCTTTCTCAATAAAGTTCAGTCCCGCCCGGCCGAGCCGGAGTCGGAGAAAAACAAGGACTGGAACCCCAACGCCACCCTGCCTGGCCGCTTGCCCCCAAAGCCTGAGGCGGATCCGGCCGCCCAGCCTGCCTCCGAGGTTGCTGCGCCGGCCGCTCCTGCTGCGACCACCCCCGCTCCTCCTGCTGCAGCGCCTGCGCCCTCGGCCCCGGCTGCGGCAGCGCCCGCACCGGCAGCCACGCCAGCACCCGCCCCCCGCAGCGGTGACGCGCTTGGCGATCTGGCCAAGTCGCGCAGTGAAGCAGCTGGGCGGCCAGCGGTGTCCGATCCGCCACCGGCCGCGCCGCAGGCGGCAGACCCGTTTCAGTATTTTGTCCAGACGGGTGCCTTTCGCCAGACCGATGAGGCTGAGCTACAGCGTGCCCGCCTGTTGCTGATGGGTTTTCAGGCCCGGATCAGCGAGAGCGGGCAGCCCGGACGCATGGTCTATCGGGTTCGAGTCGGCCCCTTTGAGCGCCGTGAGGAGGCCGACAAGACCCTCGAGCGTCTTGGAACCTCGAACATAACTGCTGTGGTGGTTCGCGTTCAGCGCTAGGGATTTGCCCCTGCAGCGCCAAGGGCGCCTGCGCTTTTGTTGTTCAATAGGGCCATGGGCGCAAGAATGCGCACCACAGTTTTGAATTTCTAGGAGTGATTGCAATGTTGCGACGTGATTTCACCGGCAGCCTGGCTGGCGTGGCTTCAGCGGCGTTGGTGGCGCCGGTTTCGGCGCTGGCCCAAGGCAAGACGCCTGTCGATGGGGGAGAGTTCATCAGCCTTGACCGACCGGTACCCACCGAGGGCGGCCCCGGCAAGGTCGATGTGCTGGAGTTTTTCTGGTACAGCTGCCCGCATTGCAATGCCTTTGAGCCCCAGCTGGAGGCCTGGCTGAGCAAGCTGCCCAACCATGTGCACTTTCGGCGCGTACCCGTGATGTTCCGTCCCAATTTCGAGCCCCAGCAGCGGCTTTACTACGTGCTGGAGGCCATGGGGCGACTGGGCGACCTTCACAAAAAGGTTTTCCAGGCCATCCATGTGGAAAAGCAGACGCTGGACACGCCAGACCTGTTGGCCGCCTGGGCTGAAAAACAGGGGCTTAATCGCGCCAAGTTTGTCGAACAGTACAACTCGTTTGCGGTGGCCACCAAGGCCAAGCGGGCTACGTCGCTGCAAGAGCAGTACAAGGTGGACGGCGTGCCCTCCCTGGGCATCGCGGGCCGGTACTACACATCGGGCTCACTGGCTGGCACGATGCAGCGCGCCTTGCAGGTGACCGACTATCTGGTGGCCCAGGCGGTAAAGGCTGGCGGGACGGGCGCCAAAGGCACCAAGGGCTAAAACGGCACCTGACAGCGCAGGCCCGGTTTTGCAGGCCGATCTGCCAATGGCTGGGGCGCAAAAAATCGGGCGTTTGACCCAGCGCTTGGCTCATCCTGAGGGCTACAATCCCTCGAACATCTGCAAGTTTCGTGCCGCAAAAATGTCCAGGTGCTTCGCCCTTCTGTTGATGACCTTGTTCGGTCTGGCCCAGCCTGCACAGGCTGAAAAGGCGGATCGCTCCAAGCCGCTGCATGCCGAGTCTGATGCGATGCGGCATGACGAGCTCAAGCAGCGGACCTTGTTTACCGGCAATGTCGTCATGACCAAGGGCACCATCTTGCTGCGAGCCGAGCGCGTTGAGGTCACGCAGACCCCCGATGGATTTCAGCAGGCCAGCGCCCAGGCGGCTCCGGGCAAGCTTATCTATTGGCGCAGTAAGCGTGATGGCGTGGACGAGTTCATCGAGGCTGAGGCAGAAGTGGCCGACTACGATGGCAGGGCCGATTTGCTGACCCTGACCCGAAAAGCGGTGTTGCGGCGCTATGTGGGCACCACCCTGGCCGATGAGTCCACCGGCGCGGTAATTCGCTATGACAACACCCGTGAGGTCTTCACCGTTGACGGGGAGCCCCGAACCGTGGGCGGCGCGCCTGGCGGCAACCGGGTCCGAGCGATTCTGTCCCCGCGTGGCAACCCGGCTGCAGCCAATACGCCACAGTCACCGGCACCAGCCCCCGCCCCCGCCTTGCGGTCGAGCCCTGCGCTCTCGCCGCAAAAGTAAGACTCCATGCGATCCACGGATCCAGGCGCATCGTCCCATCAGGCTGCGATGCCGTCAGTCAGTCGTCTCGAAGCGGTGGGGTTGCGCAAGTCTTACGGCAGCCGGCGTGTGGTTGAGGATGTGTCGCTGGCCGTGCAAAGCGGCGAGGTGGTTGGGCTGCTCGGCCCTAACGGCGCCGGCAAAACCACCTCTTTTTACATGATTGTGGGTCTGGTGCGCGCCGATGCCGGTCGCATCAGCATTGACAACCAGTCTGTTGAGCGACTGCCGATTCACCGGCGTGCTCGCATGGGGCTGAGTTATCTGCCTCAAGAGGCTTCCATCTTTCGCAAGCTCACCGTGGAGGAAAACGTCCGCGCTGTGCTGGAATTGCAAACTGACTCTCAGGGGCGACCTCTGAGCCCCGATGAGATCGAGCGACGCACCGATGGCCTGCTGCATGATTTGCGGGTCGATCACATCCGTAAATCCTCCGCTCCTTCTCTTTCGGGCGGCGAGCGCAGACGGGTTGAGATTGCTCGTGCGCTGGCCAGCCAGCCGCGGTTTATTTTGCTTGACGAGCCCTTTGCCGGCATCGACCCGATTGCCGTCATTGAGATTCAACGCATCGTCGGCTTTCTTAAATCACGCGGCATCGGCGTGCTGATTACCGATCACAACGTGCGTGAGACGCTGGGCATTTGTGACCACGCCTTCATCATCAGCCAAGGGCACGTTTTGGCTCAGGGTACACCGGCGGAGATTGTCGAGAACGCTGATGTGCGCCGCGTGTACCTGGGCGAGCACTTCCGCATGTAGCCCATGAAGCAGGGCCTGTCGCTTCGCGTCTCCCAGCATCTGGCGCTGACGCCTCAGCTTCAGCAGTCCATTCGCTTGCTGCAGCTCTCTACCCTGGAACTGAGCCAGGAGGTCGAGCAAATGCTCGATGAGAACCCCTTCCTTGAAGTGGCCGAGGAGGGGCCTTCGCGCGAGGAGTTTGGGCTGAGCCAAGCCGATGCGCCGGTGAACCAAGACGCGCGTGACTTTGAAGCCGCGCAAGAAGAGTCAGTCGCTGCGGTACCCGATTCGGTACCCGACCTGCCTTTGACAACGCAGGAGGCCAGCTCTGCTGAATCATCCAGCACCGAGCCCGATGCCGCGTCGTCCCTTGAAGAAAGCTGGGAGGGAGACGGCTCGGTTGAGACAGCCCCCGACGACAGCGAATGGGGTGGTGATGCCCCAGCGCGCAAGAACAACAATGCCGACGATGATGAGGCTGACGCGATTGATCTGGCGCGCAGCCATGAGACGCTGCAGCAGCACCTGCACCGGCAAGCTCTGTCCTTGCGGCTCTCTGAAGAAGACCGCGCTGCGCTGCACTTCTTGATTGAATCGCTTGACGATGACGGCTACCTCGATGGCACGCTGCAGCAATTGGCCGCCGCCCTGGCCGGTGACGACCTGGAAGAGCTTGAAGAACTGGAACAGCGCTTTGCAGTGGCCCTGAGCTTGCTGCACAACATGGAGCCCGCTGGCGTGGGCGCACGCAACTTGGCCGAATGCCTGGGCTTGCAGTTGCTGGATCAGCGCAATACCGAGGAAACCCGCGCCGCCATGGCCATCTGCAAGCAACCGATGGAGCTATTGGCCAAGCGCGATGTCAAACGCCTGTCGGTGGCCACCGGCTTTGGAGAGGCTGTCATCAAGGCCGCCATCGCGCTGATTGGCCGCCTGGACCCCAAACCCGGCAGACGCTTTGTGAATGTCGAGCGTAACCTGGTGGTGCCCGATGTGCTGGTGCAAAAGTCGGGTCGCGGCTTCAGGGTGGTGCTCAATGGCGATGTCATGCCCCGATTGCGTGTGCACGATATTTACGCGAATGCCCTCAAGCAGCACAAGGGCCAGCAGGCGGCCGCCCTGCAACAGCGCTTGCAAGAGGCGCGCTGGTTCATCAAGAACATTCAACAGCGTTTTGACACCATCTTGCGTGTATCTACCGCCATCGTCGAACGACAGAAAAATTTCTTTATCCACGGTGAGCTGGCCATGCGGCCCTTGGTGCTGCGTGAGATTGCCGATGAACTGGGCTTGCACGAATCCACCATATCGCGGGTGACCACCGCCAAATACATGAGCACCCCCTTTGGTACCTTTGAGCTGAAGTATTTCTTCGGCTCGGGTTTAGGCACTGAAGCAGGCGGCAACGCTTCGAGCACCGCGGTGCGTGCGCTCATCAAACAATTTGTGGCGGCCGAAAACGCCAGCAAGCCTTTGAGCGACAACCAAATCTCCGACATGTTGCGCGAGCAAGGCATTGAATGCGCCCGCCGCACGGTGGCCAAATACCGCGAAGCCTTGCGGATTGCGCCGGCGAACCTTCGAAAGGCGCTGTGAACTCGCTGTCTTTGTTTTTGCCATGTGCCGCCGGGGTACAGGACTTTTTAGCTGCCGAGGTACAGCGCATTACCGCCATCGCCCCCAAAGCCTGGCGAGCCGGCGTATCGCTGCAGGGCTCATGGCGTGATGCCATGCTGCTCAACCTGCACAGCCGGCTGGCCCAGCGGGTGCTGGTGCAGGTGGCGCACCATGGCTATCGCACCGAAGACGATCTGTACAACGCCGCGGCCAACGTGGCTTGGGAGTTGTGGTTTGATCCACGCCAGACCTTCAAGGTTGAATTGACGGCGCAGCACAGCCCCTTGCAGAGCCTTAATTTTGCGACGCTACGTATCAAAGATGCGGTGGCTGATCGCTTTCGCGCCAAGTGCCATGATCAGCGGCCCAGTGTTGAAACCCGCTGGCCCGATGTGCGCATTCATGCCCACCTGACCGTTGACACCGTCACCTTGCACATCGACACGTCGGGCGAACCGCTTTTTAAGCGCGGCTGGCGCGAAGACAAGGGTGATGCGCCCTTAAAGGAAACCCTGGCAGCGGCCATGATCGTTGCCAGCGGATGGGACCGCCTCTGCGAAGAGGGCGTGCCCCTGTACGACCCGTGCTGCGGCTCGGGCACCATCGTGATTGAGGCCGCGCAGATGGCCTGCCACCAAGCACCGGGCTTGCACCGGCGCTTCGGTTTTGAAAAACTCCAGCCCTTTCAGGCCCATGTGTGGCGCGATCTCAAGGCGCAGGCGCAGGGCGCCATCACCGCACCGGTGGCGCAGGTCTTTGGCAGCGATGTGTCGTTTCGGATGGTTGATTTTGCCCAGCGCAATGCCGAACGTGCCGGCGTGGCCCATGCGGTGCAGCTGCGCGGCGGCGATGCGCTACAGCGCCCGCCGCCAGCGCCCAGCGGCGTGATGCTGCTCAACCCCCCCTATGGCGAGCGCATCGCCGTGGCTGGCGTGGCCGCCCCCGGTGGCGGGCGCCGCACGCCGCAACGCGGCGCGTCCACCGCAACGATGGCGCACGCGGTGGATGAATTTGGCCAGCCTTTAAATCCGGCTCCGCGCGGCAACGCGCCGGGCGGCCGCGAGCAGGCGCAGACTGAAACTGGCCAGCAGGTCGACGACTTTTTTGAGCGACTGGCTGCCCACTGGAAAAAACAGTTTGCCGGCTGGACCGCGCATCTGCTCACGCCTGACCTTAAGCTGCCCGGCCGAATGCGTCTGAAAGAATCGCGCCGCGTGCCCATGTGGAACGGCCCCATCGAATGTCGGCTGTTCCGTTTTGAGCTGGTGGCCGGTTCGCCGCGCAAGACCGCATCTGACGCTGCGCCCCCTCCGGGGACAGCGACCCCGTGAACCCGTCCGCATCCAAACCCCTGCCGTCTGGGGTGGATGAGGCTGTCCATCTGACCAACGGCCTTGTGTACGACGCGCCCAGTCAGCACGAAGCCGCTGCCCGGGTGGTGATCGACACCAATATCGTGCTTGATCTGCTCGTCTTTGCCGATCCGCACTGCGCCGATCTGCGCGCCGGTATCGACGGCCGCACCCTGCAGTGGCTGGCCACCCCCGCCATGCGCGAAGAACTCTGGCGCGTGCTGGACTACCCCCAGCTGCAACCGCGCCTGGCCTTTTATGGCCTCGTGCCCGCGCAAGTCATGGCCGCCTTTGATGCGCGCGCCACCCTGTGCCTTGCCGCGCCCAAGGCGCCCTGCACCTGCAAAGACCCTGACGACCAGAAATTCATCGATCTCGCCGTTGCCCAGCGCGCCTGTCTGCTGAGCAAAGACAAAGCCGTGCTGGCCATGCGCAAGCGCTTGGAGCGGCTGGGGGTGGAGATGCATTTGCCGGCTCGCGCTTGATGGCGCCGGCGTCTCCGCCTCTGGGGTGGGGCATCTTCTTGCTTTGATGTCTGGCGCAACAAGACTTGACGATTCGTTCTGAATGAATCGGTTTTTTCTTTGTACCCTCGCTGCTCATTGCGATTCTGCTTGCCCCTGCGTCGGCGGGCGTTCGCGGTTTAGCCCAAACCCAAGAACACTCAGGGGGGACACCATGCCCGCTCGAAGCTTCTCGACCAAGAAGAACACGCGCAAACGGACTGCTCGGCCGGCTCGCCGCACAGGCGCGCAGCTGTTCATCGATAAATTGACTGAGTTATCAGCCGATGGTCAGCGACCCGTCTCCAATTCCGCGCTGCGCAGCGCCCTAGACTGGGACGAGCACCGCTACGCCCGGATCAAGGCGCAGTTGGTCGGCAACGCAAGCGTGTTGGTTGGGCGAGGCAAAGGGGGTTCTGTCGCACTGGCCGGGGCACGCGACACCCAAGCCCTGAAAGTCTTTCTGTCTTACTCGCACGCCGACGAGAAGCTCAAGGATGCCGTACTGCGACACCTCAAACCTTTAGAGCGCATGGGGCTCATCGCGCAGTGGCATGACCGCAAATTACTGGCTGGAGACAACTGGGGTGACACGATCAGTCAAAACCTGGATACGGCAGATATCGTGCTGCTGTTAGTCAGCATCGATTTCATCAACTCCAAGTACTGCTATGACGTGGAGCTAGGCCGAGCCCTGGAGCGACACGCAAAAGGTGCTTGCCGGGTGGTCCCCATCATTTTGCGTGGCTGCTTGTGGCAGCACACTCCTTTTTCGAGGCTCCAGGCGCTGCCAAGAGACGGCAAGCCGGTTGTTTCGTGGCCTGATCGCGATGAGGCCCTTGCCGCCGTCGCCGAAGGATTGCGTGCGTCGGCACAAGAAATAGTCGACAGTCGCTAGCCGTCCGTGTCGGTACGCTTCACCCCCGTCGCGCATGACCATCGTGCCTTTCTCAACCGGGCGCGCGCCAGGAAGGGCTTCGCTCAAGCCTATGACGAACTGGCACCTGAGTACGCGGTCATCGCGCAGTTGCTCAAGGCGCGGACCAAGGCCGGCCTGACGCA
>JBILUT010000058.1:0-7726 GCA_044370875.1 Polaromonas sp.
CAGTACCCCGGCTTGCACCGCCTGGCCTTTGGCTCGGCCGATCTGGCGCGGGACCTGGGCTGCGAAGACAGCTGGGACACGCTGCTGCATGCCCGGCAAGCGATGGTGCTTCAAGCCGCCGCCGCGGGCTTGCCCGCTTCGATCGATGGGGTGAGTTTTGTGCTGGACCAAGCCGAACCGGTGCAAGCCGATGCACAACGCGCCGCCCGGCATGGCTTTGAGGCCAAGTTGTGCATCCATCCGGCGCAGATCAAGGCGGTGCACCAAGGCTTTGCGCCTTCGGCAGAGCAGGTGAGCTGGGCGCGCTCGGTGCTTGCAGCTGCCGAACACGGGCAGGGTGCGCAGCGGCTGGCCGGTCAGATGATCGACCGGCCACTGATCGAGCGAGCACGTCAGTTGCTGGCCCGGGCCCTGCCTGCTCAATCCTGAACACCCTGCCCGTCATCGCGGTGAGCGCGATCACAAGGCCCTAAGGAAGACCGGGGACGCCGGTCAGTTCGGGCATCGCCCGGGCCCGCCTGACGAAAGATCGGCGACCTCGATCATCTGGCACGGCCCTTGCATCTCATCTTGGATACAAGATTAAATGCACCAAGATGTCTCTCCATTCCCTTGCCAGGCCGGAACATGCACAGACAGCCGCGCAGCCCGGTTGTGCGCCGCAAGCCTGGATCCTGAAACTGGACACGCCGCAGCAAGCAGGCAAGCAGGGTCCACTGGCCGGCCTGAGCTTTGCGGTCAAGGACAACATCGATGTGCAAGGCCTGCCGACCACCGCCGGCTGCCCGGCCTTCGCCTACACCCCCGATAAAAGCGCCACTGTGGTGCATCGCCTGCTCGATGCTGGTGCGGCGCTGGCGGGAAAGACGAACCTGGACCAATTTGCCTGCGGACTCAACGGCACACGCTCCCCCTATGGCGCTGTGCCCAATGCACTGAATCCTCTCTATATCAGCGGCGGTTCCAGTTCCGGATCCGCCTACGTGGTGGCCACCGGGCAGGTGGACTTCGCCCTCGGCACCGACACCGCGGGCTCCGGACGGGTGCCGGCCGGCCTGAACAACATCGTCGGACTCAAGCCCTCACGCGGCTTGATCAGCACGCGGGGGGTGCTACCGGCCGCGCAAAGTGTGGATGCCGTGTCGATCTTTGCCCGTACCGTACAGACCGCATGGCAGGTTCTGCTGTGCGCCCAAGGCCTTGATGCAGCCGACCCCTATTCAAGGCAGGTTCCCTTCGACGCGCGCCCCTTCCCCGCACGCTTTCGATTCGGGGTTCCTTCGCCCCTTGAGTTCTTTGGCCAAGAAGGCGCAAAAACTGCGTTCGAGGAGGCCGTCGAGACCCTGCGTAGCCTGGGCGGAACGCCGGTGGCTATCGACTATGGGCCGCTGGCCCAGGCGGCTGACCTGCTCTATGGCAGTGCCTTGGTGGCCGAGCGTTACACAGCCATCCGCGAATTCTTTGATCGCCATGCGCAGCAGGTGATAGAGCCGGTGCGCAGCATCATTGAGGCGGGGCGGCAGTACCAAGCCGCCGATGTGTTCGAGGCCCGCACACGATTGCAGGCGCTGGCACAGCAGGTGGCACCGATGTGGGCAAAGATCGACCTCCTGCTGGTACCTACTGCACCGGCTCACTACACCATCACTCAGATGCAGGCCGATCCGGTGCGGCTCAACCGGAACCTGGGTTACTACACCAACTTCGTCAACTTACTGGACTACGCCGCTCTGTCCGTGCCCAGCCGGATCGATTCAGACGGCCTGGCCCACGGCATTACGCTGATCGGCCCCTGCGGCAGCGATTGGCGCCTGGCGCAATTGGGCGCACGCTACCACGCCAGCACCGGGCTGACGCTGGGCGCAGGCACCCAACGCATTGGCCCCGACGCAGCCATCCCGACACCTCCCATCGAGCCTTCCGTATGCGTGGCCGTGGTGGGCGCTCACCTCAGCGGCATGCCGCTCAACGGTCAGCTCACCGAGCGAGGTGCACAGCGGCAGTGTGTGACGCGTACCGCCAAGTGCTATCGGCTCTTCGCCTTGCCCGAGAGTTCGCCCCCCAAGCCCGGCCTGCTGCGTGTGGCGCCCGACCAGGGGCACGCCATCGAGGTAGAGGTTTGGCGTATGCCGGTTTCGGCCTACGGATCTTTTGTCGCCCTGATCCCGCCCCCCCTGGGCATCGGCACCCTGGAGCTTGAAGACGGGCAACAGGTTCAGGGCTTTGTATGCGAGCCGCAGGCACTGGCTGCGGCACAAGACATCAGCGCGTTCGGAGGCTGGCGCGCCTATATCAACAAGCAGCAGCAAGCCCCCGTCTAAGCCCCATCCATCAACCCCCGCCAACCGGAGAACCTCCATGAGCCATCCCACTCCCACTTCAGCAACCCAACTGGCCGGCGGCTCCCTGCGCCGCCGCACCGCCCTCAAGGCCGGTGGCCTGGCACTGGCCGCCCTGGGCGCGCCTGCCTTCGTCAGAGCACAGAGCTCGCCCAAGATCCGGCTGGGCTTCTGGCCAGTGGCCTCCGGAATCCCTTTCTTTGCCGCCATCGAAAAGGGCTACTTCAAAGACGCCGGTCTGGACGTGGAAGCCCTCAAACTGGCCAGCCCGCAACAGGTGGCCGAAGCCATGATCGCGGGCCGTGCAGAGGGCAGCGCCAACGGCACCGGCTCGGCAGCCTTGGGCATTGCCGAGATCGCACAGCCCGGCCTGCTCAAGATCTTCTGCACCAACCCGACCAACACCAAGTTCGTCCTCGACCAATTCATTGTGGGCAAGGACAGCCCCATCAAATCGATCGCCGATCTTTCCGGCAAGAAAGTGGCCTGCGGGCCGGGCGTCCAAAACGTGGTGCTGGCGCGTACCGTGCTCGAGCGCGCTGGCGCCAAGGGCTTTACCGTTCTGGAGCTGCCCATCGGGCAGCACATCGCAGCCATCGTAGCCGGCCAAGTCGACGCCTGCTACACCCTTGAGCCCACCGGCACCATCGGCCGAATCAACGGCACCACCAGGAACCTTGAGGTGGGCGTGATTGCCAAATACGTACTGGGCAATCCAATGGCTCCGTGGCATGGCGGCTCAGCAAGCCTGACCAGCGAGTTCATCAAGAAATACCCCGAGGTCACCCGGCGCTTCATCGCCGCCTACAAGCGAGGCGTCGATCTGGTCAAGAACAACCCGGCCGAAGCGCGCCCCGCCCTCAAGGGTTACACCGCCATCGAAGGTGCGCTGACCAATGAGGTGCCGATGGCCGACTACATGATGTCCACCGACTTCAAGCCCACCGACGTGGCCTACTTTCAGCAATTTTTCGACCTGTTCACCGATCGCGGCATCTTCAGCCGCAAGGTAGACGTGGCCGGTATGCTTTATCGGGGTTGAGCGTGGCCACACCACAAACGCCGACTGGCAGCACAGCCGCCTGGAAGCCGCCGGCCGAGGTGGCCGCAGCGCCCGCGCCCAAGCGGCGTGACTGGGGGCGGGCGCTGCCCCTGGTGGGGCCCGCCCTGTTGATCGTCATCTGGGACTTGGTGGTGCGCGTTGGCTGGATCAAGGCCATCTTGCTGCCACCGCCGACCGATACCCTGCTAACCCTGATCAACGGCATGATGGGGAGCGCACTTCTGCCCCACTTTCTGGTCACCCTCGAGCGCACCTTGATGGCCTTCGGTATCGCCACCGCCATCGGTATGCCGCTGGGCATTGCGTTGGGCAGCAACGAACGCGCCTACCGCAGCGTTGAATTTGTCATTGACTTCTTCCGCTCTACGCCATCGTCGGCCCTGATCCCGCTGTTCCTTTTGATTTTTGGCATTTCGGATGTCAACAAAGTGGCGATCGCGGCATTCGGTGCCTTTCTCATCGTCGTCTTCAACTGCGCCTATGGCGTGATCAACGCACGCAAACAACGGGTGGCTGCAGCCAAGGTGATGGGGGCCAGCAACTGGCAAATTTTCAAGGATGTGTTGTTCTGGGAAAGCCTGCAACCGGCTTTTGTAGGTCTGCGCTCGGCCATCTCGATGACCCTGGTGATCGTGGTGGTGGCGGAAATGTTCATTGGCTCGGAAAGCGGCCTGGGGCACAAGATCATTGACGCGCAGCAGGTCATGAATGTCAAAACCATGTATGCGGCCATCATGGCGGCAGGCATCCTGGGCTACGTGCTCAATGTGGTGTTCCTGGCCATCGAGCGACGCATCGTTCACTGGAGCGGTCGATGAGCGAAGTGATTAACGGACCGGTGTATGCCGACATCCCGCGCCCCGCATTCCGGCCCGGTGTGGCCGGCACACACATCACCATACGCGGCCTGACCAAGTACTTCGCGGGCTGGCCTCTGTACGAGAACCTGGATCTGGACATCCCCAAGCACAAAATCACCTCGATTTTTGGACCCAACGGATGCGGCAAGTCCACGCTGATCAACATGATCGCCGGCCTGGTGCCCATCGATTCGGGTGAAATCTTGTTTGACGGGAAATCCCTGAAAGACACCACCATCGGCTACGTGTTCCAGAACTACCGCGAGGCCCTGTTCCCGTGGATGCGCACGATCGACAATATCGCGTACCCCCTCAAGCTGGCCAAGAGCAGCAAAGCAGAAGTTGACCGCCGCATGGAAGAGCTGGTGGCCTCCTTCGACGTCAAATTTGACCTGAACCGCTACCCCTACGAGCTCTCGGGCGGCCAGCAGCAAACGGCTTCGATCATGCGGGCCCTGGCCCCCAAGCCGGAGGTGCTTTTTCTCGACGAGCCCTTCTCGGCGCTCGATTTCGAAATGACCCTGTTCATCCGGGAAAAGCTGCAGGAGGTCTTCATGCAGACCGGCACCACCATGATGCTGGTCTCGCACGACCTCGAAGAGGCGGTCTATCTGGCCGACCAGGTTTTGCTGCTGACCAAAAGGCCGACCTCGGTGGCAGAGATTCTTCAGTATGATGACCCGCGTCCACGCACCGTGGCGACGCTGACTGAAGCGAGTTTCGTCGCCACCAAAAAGCGCAGCCTGGAAGTCTTTCAGCGAGAAGTTCGCCGTTAATCCTGATGAGTACATCCACCCAGTCCCGCGTATCCCTGGCCGACGAGGTGTACGAACAGCTCAAGCGGGACATGGCCAACTTTGTCCTGGTGCCGGGAGACAGATTCTCGGAAGGTGAGATCTGCGAGCGCCTTGAGGTGTCGCGAACGCCCGTCCGACAGGCTTTGGTGCGACTGCAGCAAGAGGGTCAGGTCGAGGTGCTGTTTAGGAACGGTTGGCGGGTGCTGCCCTTTGACTTTGCCAAGTTTGATCAACTCTACGACCTGCGGCTGTTGATCGAGACCGAATCCGTACAGCGGCTGTGCGAAGGTCGCATTACCGGCGATGCCAAGGCCAGTCAGGCCACGCTCGATCAGCTCTCGGCCATCTGGTTGGTTCCCAAGTCTCGCCGCATTCAGGACTGCGATCGCGTCAGCGCGCTCGACGAGGCGTTTCACTGCGCCCTGGTTCAAGCGGCCGGAAACACGGAAATGCTGCGCGTACACCGCGATATCACTGACCGCATACGGGTGATCAGAAAGCTCGATTTCACCCAGCGACCCCGCATTGAAGCCACCTACGAGGAGCACGGCAAGATCCTGCAAGCCATCCTGTCAAGGCGCAGCGAACAATCGAGGTTGCTGCTCAAGGCCCACGTCGAATCGAGCCAGCTTGAGGTGCGCAAGATCACGTTGCATCAATTGGAGATGGTCAGGCAGGCCCACGCCCGCTGAAACCGCAGCAACACCATCGGGAACGCCCGAGGATCGCGCCATCGGGGAGGCCGGCGACAATCGGTCTCATGAACCACACGGTTCCCTGGGCCCTTTCACACACGCAATTGGCCATTGAAGTGGTGGCCACTCTGGCGTTTGCCCTGTCGGGCGTTCTGGAGGGAGCGCGCAAGAAACTCGACGCCGTGGGTATTTGCGTGGTGGCCGGCTTGGCGGCCTTTGGCGGAGGAACCATCCGAGATGTCTTGCTCGATCGACGTCCGCTGTTTTGGATTGAGCATGCTGCCTGGATCTGGGCGCTCTTGGCCTTGTGCATCGGAGCAATGGTTTTCATGCGCGCTCGACACCTCGAGCCCACCGAGCGCGCCATGCAGTGGCCTGACGCCATGGGTCTGGGTCTGTTTACCGCAGGAGGCACCCAGATTGCGCTGGATGCGCACATGCCAGCCCTCATTGCGGTCATCCTGGGCATGGTGACCGCTGTCTTCGGTGGCGTTCTTCGTGACATCGTCTGCAACGAGATCCCACGTGCCTTCAGTGACCACCGACCTTATGCGGGTTGCGCTTTTGCCGGTGGATGGACCCTGGTTGCCCTACAAGAGTGGGCACTGCCACCGTCATTGGCGCTGCTTGCTGCAGCAGCCGTTGCCACGCTGCTGCGCGTGGCAGCGCTGGTCTGGAACTGGCGACTGCCCAGTTGGCAAGCGGGCATAGACCCCTGAACCGGCCGGGGCGCCTGCCAGCGCTTCCTACAATGCCCCCATGAAATTCCTTGACAAGCTCGCCCAGGCTGAGAGGCTGCATCGCTCGATGCTCTGCGTAGGGCTGGACCCCGAGCCCGGCAAGTTTCCGGCAGGCATGAAAGGCGACGCCACCAAGATCTACGACTTTTGCGCGGCTATCGTCGATGCCACGGCCGACCTGGTATCAAGCTTCAAGCCGCAAATTGCGTACTTTGCCGCGCACGGAGCCGAGGCTCAGCTTGAGCGTCTGATGGAGCACATGCGCCGGACAGCGCCGCAGGTGCCGATCATCCTCGACGCCAAGCGAGGCGACATCGGCTCCACCGCAGAGCAGTACGCCAAAGAAGCTTTTGAGCGCTATGGTGCCGATGCGGTCACGCTATCGCCCTTCATGGGTTTTGATTCGGTGCAGCCCTACCTCAAATATGCGGGCAAGGGCGCTTTCTTGCTGTGCCGCACCAGCAATCCGGGCGGCGATGATCTGCAGAATCAGCGCCTGGCCTCGGTCGAAGGGCAGCCCCTGCTGTACGAGCATGTTGCGCGCCTGGCACAAGGCCCTTGGAACCTCAATGGCCAACTCGGGCTGGTGGTGGGCGCCACCTATCCCAACGAAATCGAGCGGGTGCGGCAAGTGGCCCCTCACGCACCGCTGCTGATCCCCGGAGTAGGCGCGCAGGGCGGTGATGCAGTGGCCACCGTCAAGGCGGGGTGGAGGTCCAATCCGGACGGCAGCAGTGCCGGTCCGATCATCGTCAATTCATCGCGGGCCATCCTTTACGCCAGCAGCGGCACCGACTTTGCCCAGGCCGCGCGTCACGCTGCCCGAGCCACACGCGATACGCTCGAAGCGGCAAAGGGCTGAGCCCCGCACCAGCTGCCGGGGGCGAGCCCTCGCGTGCGCCGCTTCAGACGCGTGCCTGGGACGCTTCTAGTCGGGCTTGCTCTCGCTTGATCGCCAGCAACCTTGCGCGCTCATCAAAGCAGCTGGTGTTTTCCAGCAATTGCAGCAATAAGTTCTTGGCCTGTGTCACTGAGGCGTCATCGAGCGACTTGAGCAACAGGCGGTCGTGATGGTCGAGCGTCTTGAGGCACTGCACGGCCGCCACCTCGCCCTCGCTGGTCAGCGACACCCTGACCGAACGGTTGTCCGATTCGAGCCGCCTGCGACGCACGAGGCCGGCCAATTCCAACCGCCGCAACATGTGCGACAAAGTCGACTGATCGATCTGCGC
>JBILUT010000059.1:0-7685 GCA_044370875.1 Polaromonas sp.
ATCACCCACTTTGCAGTCAAGTGGGCATCGATCGCCCTTTGCAGCGGCGTCACCTTCAAAGCTTCGGTACAGGTCGACGATACGGATCGAGGCTTGAAGGAGTCAATGACTACTGCGTTGAAGCCCCATCCCTGTAGCTGCTTTGCCCATTCAATGTGGTGCTGGTCCACACCACCGCAGCCGTGCATCACAAGAACGGTCGGAGCTGGCAGCTTTTCAGCTTTAAACACTTCCGTGCTGATCTGAGTCACCGACTTGTTGTGGATGTTGAGTGTATTGACGCCGCCACCCGTCGTGACACATGCACTGAGGAGGAAACACGCGGATAGGACTGCAGAGTATTTCATCTTCGAATTGCTTAAGTGCCAATATTTTTTGGGGACAGACGCTGAACCCAGAACAGGCGCATCGAAACTTGCTCCCGTGGTCGCTGTTCACTCACCCGCGCCGATCTTAGTACACGTTCAAATAGGGTCTATGAGGGGCTCAGGAGGGCGATCTCGTCGGACTTGCAGGGGAGTGCGGTTGGGTTCGGCGCCGCGTCCTGTGCGGCCCTATGGCCTCGGCCTTGGCTGCATTTGCGCTCGGATTGGCCAGCCCAACGTAGGCGCAGATCGCTTTCAGTGGCGCAGTGATTGCAACGGAGGGTTTCGACCCATATTCTGGTGCGGAATTTGGTGCGGAATCAGGGGCCTTCGGGGGCCCGCAGGGGCATTGGTTTTTTGCCGTCAGAGGAGAGATGTCCCCTGCACACCCCGGTGTTCCCCCCGGTCTTGGTTCGAATCCCTCCGTTTCCGCCATACGAAGCCCGCAAACCTGGCCAGCAGGCCCTGGGCAGCTTCAACTGCAGCGCCTGCTGTGGATATGGCGTAAGCTCTGCGCGGGGCAATTTTCGTCGCCCCTGCAGCACGCTGACGCATCACCCCATGTCCCCTTCATCGCAGTCTCTATCCTTCCTCGCACCACGTCGAGGCCCTGTTGCCAGGCTGAGCACGCTGGCCGTCGCGACAGTGTTGGCACTGGCCGGCCCAGTGTCCTGGGCCGAGGAGGCGCGGGCACATTCCGCACAAGGGTCCCACCTGTCGCTGGCCACCGGCACCTGGCGGCTGAGCGACGAAACCTGGCAGCTGCCGGGGGGCGAATCCATGGGCATGGTCGGCGGCAATCTGCTGCTGCAGGCCCGACCCGGGCTTAAGCTGGGCGTGGGGGCCTACGGCGCTGTGCGCGGACAGCGCGGTGGATTCATCACCCTGGGCGTGGCCGCCGAGGGACGCTGGCCCATCGATCCGGACTGGGCCGTCGAGGCGGGGGCCTTTGTGGGCGGTGGGGGAGGGCGCGGGGGTGCGACCCTGGCCGGCGGCGGACTGATGCTGCGCAGCCATCTCGGGCTGTCCTATGCGCTGCATGCCTGGGGTCACCCGTCGGGCCGTCTGAGCCTGGGATATTCGCAGGTCGACTTTCCCTCCGGTGTGATCCGCAGCCGACAGCCCTATCTGGCCTACGAGTACGACTTCAACGCCCCCTTGCGGCCTGGCTGGTCAACCCAGTCAGCCAGCGACGTGTCCGCAGGGCAGGCCGGGGGACGGGCGCAGGCCTTCTCGCTGACCGCTCGTCACTACCGTATCCCCGCAGGAGTGGTGCAAGACGATGGGGCGCCCCAGCATCCCACGATGGAGCTGCTCGGCGCGCAATGGATCAGCCAGCTTGATGACCGCACTTATCTGCGCCTGCATGCCGAAGGCGCCATGGGCGGACGAAGCACCGGCTATATGCAGATCCTGGCTGGCGGCGGTTATCGCTGGCCCCTGACCCACGGGACCGCTGCCAAGCTGCAGGTGGCGGCCGGGCCTGCCGGGGGCGGCAAGGTGGACACCGGCGGCGGGCTGCTGATCGAAGCCGGGGTGGCTCTGGAGCAGGCGCTAAGCCGACAGTTCTCGATCGAGCTGGGACTGAGCCGCCTGCAAGCGCCCTCGCGCAGTTTCAAGGCCCAGGGCATAGACCTCAAGCTCACCCATCGGTTTGCGATCCCTCCTGCCAACGCTGCGCGCTCCGAAATGGATTCGGGCGGCTACGAACAAAGGGCTCTGCGGGTTCGCTGGATGAATCAGCGCTACAGCGGCGCATCGCCTCAGTGGCGCACCATGCCGCAGGAAAAGGTCGATAACCTGGGTATTGCCCTCGACCATTTCCTGGCCGATTCGAACGCGGACAGGCGCTGGTTTGTGACGGGCCAGGGTCTGGCCGCGCACACCGGCCAGGCCGGTGCCTACATGACCGGTCTGTTCGGGGCGGGCGTTCAGCAAGATCTGGGGCGGCGCTGGTTCGTCGAGCTTGAAGGCCTGATGGGCGCGGCTGGCGGGGGCGGCCTGGCCACCGGCAACGGCTTTGTTCTGCAAGGCCTGGCCAGCGGAGGCTACCGACTCACGCCCCAGCTCTCCTTGCTGGCCGGCATCGGCCGGATGCATGCGCCGCAGGGACCGATGAGAGCGAACGTGGCCAGCGTGGGACTGGCCTGGCAGCTGACCGGACTGACACAGCGATGAAATTGCGGTGCGGGCCGCAGCAGGGCCGCACCACCCAAACCAAGACCTCTAACCTGCGCAGGGCCGCTTGCTTTGCGCTCCCGAATGACTCCCGGTCAGACGTGGATGGCGCGTGTTCACCAAGGTGATTGAGCCCTTCCATTGATAGGGACGCCTGTGGAAAACCCTGACGCCTTTGCCGGCATGAGGGTTTTCATGGCCCTAACTGATCGCTGCGCGGCTGAGTTCCTGCGCTTAACATCGCTTGTTGTCTCAACTCTTTCTGAGGATTCTGAACATGGCAAAGACATTGCACTGGTCCCGCTCCCTGATTGCAGGCGCTGCGGGCCTGATGGTTCTGGCTTCATCGCATGCCCAAGAGGTTGTGCTCAAGGTGCACCATATCTGGCCCACGGTGGCCATGGGTCACAAGCGTGTGGTCGAGCCGTGGTGCGAGGCGATTGCCAAGGACTCCAACAATCGCATGCGCTGTCAGATCCTGCCGGCCATGACCGGGGGTGGTACGCCGGCGCAACTGGTTGACCGGGTCAAGGACGGCGTGGACGATCTGGTACTGACTCTGCCGGGCTACACACCGGGTCGTTTTCCGATCATGGAGGCCTTTGAGCTGCCCTTCATGACCAATGCGGCCGAATCCGCATCGGCGGCCGCCTGGGACTACCTCAACAAGTACGCGCTCAAGGAATTTCCGGGCACCAAGATCCTGGCGACCTGGGTGCATGACGAAGGCTTTGTCAGCACCTCGAGCAAGTCGATCAGCAGGATGGAGGATTTCAAGGGCCTGAAGATACGGGCTGCATCGCGCCAATCGTCCAAATTGCTGGCTGCTCTGGGCGCGACGCCCGTGGGTATGCCGATTCCGCCAGTGGCCGATGCCATGACCAAGGGCACCATTGACGGCTTTTTAACGGCCTGGGAAATCATTCCGTCTTTCAAGCTGCACGAAGTCAGCAAGTTTCACACTGAGATCGAATCGAGCCGGCCGTCGATGTTCACCGCGTCCTTTGTGTTCGCGATGAACCAGGCCAAGTACGACAGCCTACCCGCAGATCTGAAACGGGTGATCGACAAGAACAGCGGGGCTGCGCTCTCGCGCACCATCGGCCGCTACTGGGACGAGGCCACCGCAGTGGGCCGCAAGGCGGCCGCCGATCGGGGCAATCAGTTCGTCAAGGTCAATGCGACCGAGACGGACCGCTGGATCAAGGTATCAGCCCCGCTGTATGACGAATGGATTGCCGAGATGGACAAAAAGGGCCTGCCCGGCAAGCAGATGGTGCAGGACGCCCGCGACCTGATCGTCAAGTACAGCAAATAAATTGCCGGTGCCAGCCTGAGCATGGCCCTCTTGTTCCGATGGCTGGTGGGGCTGGGCAAGGTATGCGCTGCCTTGGGGGCGCTGGTGGCTCTGGCCACCGGCCTGCTCACCACCGTCAGCGTGGTCTCGCGGGCCCTGTGGAGTCGGCCCATTCCGGGTGACGTGGAGATCACGCAAATGGCCGTCGCCCTGGCCATTTCGCTGTGTATCCCGTATTGCCAGATCCGGCGCGCCAACATCGTGGTTGACTTCTTCACCCAGTCCATGCGGGCTTCCTTCTTGCGCGGCCTCGACGCGGCGGGCCAACTGACCCTGGCCTTGATTTACGCCTTGCTGGCCTGGCGCACGCTGGTCGGTGCGATTTCGGTGCAGCAGGCTGGCGAGACCACGATGATCATTGCCCTGCCGATGTGGTGGGCTTACGCCTGTTTGGCACCTGGCTTGGCTCTGGCTTGCCTCATTGCCTTGATGCAGGCGTTTGGACAAAGCACCGAGCGCTCCCAACCATGATGTCGCCGACTGCATTGGGTCTGGGTTTGTTTGCGGCCATGATGGTCCTGATGGCTCTGCGCATGCCAGTGGCAGCGGCGATGTTTCTTCCTGGTGCGGTGGGCTACTGGATGCTCACCGATCTGCCCAACACCCTCAATTTCTTGAAGGGCAGTGCAGTGGCACGGCTGACGGTTTATGACCTCAGCGTGATCCCTCTGTTCTTGCTGATGGGGCAGTTCGCCTCCAGCGGCGGTTTAAGTCGCGATCTGTTTCGCGCGGCTGCCGCCCTTGTCGGGCAGGTGCGCGGCGGCCTGGCCATGGCCTCGGTGCTGTCGGCCGGCGCGTTTGGTGCGGTCTGCGGTTCTTCGGTGGCCACCTGCGCCACCATCACCCAGGTGTCGTACCCACAGATGCGGCAGCATGGTTACAGCGGTCGGCTGACCACAGCGACCTTGGCAACCGGTGGCACGCTGGGCATTCTGATTCCGCCCTCGGTACCCCTGGTGGTCTTTGCCATCCTGACCGAGCAGAACATTGCAAAGCTATTTGCTGCTGCCATGGTGCCAGGTCTTCTGGCCATGCTGGGTTATTTGGTCGTGATTGCCCTGATCGTGCGGCGGCGACCGGAACTCGCCCCCCCGCTGTCGCCGGTCTCTGCGGCCGAAAAGAGGGCCGCTCTGCGCGGGGTGTGGCCGATCGTGCTGGTGTTTGCGGTGGTGTTCGGCGGTATTTACGGGGGCGTGTTCTCGCCGACTGAAGGAGCCGGTGTGGGCGCTGTCATGACGCTGGTGTTGGGCTTGCTTCGCGGCGAGATCAATCGCAGCAATTTCAAAGACGCGCTGCTGGGCACGGCTGAAACCTCGGCCATGGTCTTCATGATCTTTTTGGGCGCCGACATGATGAACGCCTTGCTGGCGCTCACTGAGATGCCCAAGGGCGTGGCCGCGTGGCTGTCAGCCTTGACCGTGCCAGACCTGAGCATCGTGCTGGCGGTGCTGCTGCTGTATGTGCTCCTGGGCTGCGTGATGGACGAGTTGTCCATGCTGATGCTGACCTTGCCGGTCATCTTTCCGGCCATCATGGCGCTCGACCTTTGGGGGCTGATGGGGCAGGAAAAAGCGATCTGGTTTGGCATTTTGGTGCTGACCACGGTCAGTATCGGCATGCTGGCGCCTCCGGTCGGGCTCAATGTCTATGTGGTCAACAACCTTGCTCGCGATGTGCCGATGAGCGAGACCTATCGCGGTGTTTGGCCCTTTTTGGTGTGGGACGGCGTACGTCTGTTGCTGCTTCTTTTCATGCCCTGGATCAGCCTGGGCCTCATGCGCTGGATCTACCACTGAGCTTTGCGACCAGGCTGCGCCGGTCTGAGGTTTTGCCGGTCGTGATAAAACCCCGGCTTGCGCGAGATCTCTCGGATCCAAACGGAGCAACTTTCCTCGCGCAGCCTCTCAATCCCTGAAGACCGTAGCACCATGGGTTCAAGTTGTGTTGTCATAGGCGCTGGCATGGTGGGCACCTCCACCGCCTGGCATTTGCGTCGCCGCGGTCATGAGGTGCTGCTCATTGATCGCAGCGAGCCTGGGCAAGAGACGTCATTGGGCAATGCAGGCCTGATCCAGCGTGAGGCTGCCGAGCCGTACCCGTTCCCGCGGGACTGGGTCAAGATTTGGCAGGTGGCCACGGGTCAGGGCTTTGACATCGTCTGGCGTGCATCGGCCCTGCTGCAGGTGCTGCCGCGGGTGCTGGCCTATGCCTGGCACTCGAGGCCTGGTCCTTATGCGCACACCTCCAAGCACTATGGCGCCCTGATCGCCGGCTGCATCACCGAGCATGAGCGCATGGTGGGCGCAGCCGGCGCGCAGGACCTGATCGACACGCGAGGTTATCGAAAGATTTTCCGCACGGCCGCCGCTTTCGAGCGCGCCGCCCGTGATGCCGAGCGTCTGGCCCGCATCTGGGGTATCGACAACCGGGTTGAAAGCAGTACCGAACTGGCCCAGCGTGAGCCGGCCCTGCGACAGACACTGGCCGGTGCTATTCATCATGCGTCAACTTGGTCGGTGCGTGACCCCGCAGCCTTGGTGCAGCGCTATGCCGCTGATTTTTTGGCGCAGGGAGGTCAAGGGCTGCGCGCCGAGGTCCAGGCCCTTGAGCCGCAGGGCGCGGCCTGGACCTTGCGCACCTCACAGGGGCCGGTGCAGGCCGAGCATGTGGTGGTGGCTCAGGGGCCCTGGTCACAAGACTTGTTGCGCGTGCTGGGCTACCGCTTTCCCCTGTTCGTCAAGCGCGGTTATCACCAGCACTACGACGGCCCGCATGGGCTTGGCGGTCCGGTGTTTGATGCGGAGAAGGGGTATTTGCTGGTGCCCATGCGGGCTGGACTGCGTCTGACCACGGGCGCCGAGCTGGCGCTGCGCGATGATGTGCCGCAGCCCACGCAGTTAGAGCCGGCCGAGGCCTGCGCCCGTGGTCTGGTTGATTTGGGGCAGCCGCTGCCGCGACCTGTGTGGATGGGCAGCCGCCCCTGCATGACCGACATGCTGCCGGTGATGGGGCCGGCGCCGCGTCACCGCGGGCTGTGGTTCAACTTTGGCCATGGCCATCAGGGCTTTACCTTGGGGCCGGTGGCTGGGCGGCTGTTGGCCGAAATGATCTCTGGCGAGCGCTGTTTTGTAGACCCGTCGGCCTACGCCGCTACGCGCTTTCGGCCTTAAGACGCGCCTGTTGCTCGGTTGAGCGGCTTTTGCCAAAGCGCCAGTGCGCTGCCGGCCCACAGCACGCACGCCGAGGCCAGCAGGCCTGCCACCAGGCCACCTGACCTGTCGGCGATCCAGCCCACCGCCGTAGGGCCCACCACCTGGCCGACGGCAAACACCACGGTGAACACGGTGATCCCCTGCGTCCACTGAGCGGGTACCAGGTTGTGCCGCACCCAGGCAGTGGTAGAGGCCACCACGGACAAGAACACGCCGCCAAACAAAATACCCGAGAGCAGCAAGGCCCCCAGGTGTGCGGTGACTGCGGGGATCAGCGTGGCCAGTCCGAGCAAGCCGTTGAGCAGCGCCAAGGCCTGGCCCTCACGGTAGCGGTCGAGCACACCGGCCCAGACACGCGCCGAGGCCACCACCGCCACACCCAGCGCCGCGTAAAAGAGGGTCCGGCTCTGCGGGTCCACGCCTTGCTCGCGCAGCAGTGCAATCACGAAGGTCATGTAGCCGATGTAGCCAATCCCAAAGCAGCCGTAGCCGGCCAGCATCGGCACGAAGCGTCGCCAGGGCAGGGCCTGGTGCGCAGTCGGTCCGCCCGCGGCTTGGGTGCTTGCATGACGC
>JBILUT010000097.1:0-5976 GCA_044370875.1 Polaromonas sp.
CCAACCGAGGCTTTCTCTACATCGATGAAGTCAACCTGCTTGAAGACCACCTGGTCGATTTGCTGATCGACGTGGCCGCTTCTGGCGAGAACGTGATCGAACGCGAAGGGCTGTCGGTACGGCACCCCGCGCGGTTCGTTCTGGTGGGCAGCGGCAACCCGGAAGAAGGCGAGCTGCGGCCCCAGCTTCTTGACCGATTCGGTCTATCGGTAGAGGTCAGAACCCCGGATGATCTGCCTAGCCGCATCGAGGTGGTGCGCCGCCGCGAGGCCTTCGAGAATGACCCGGCCGGCTTTTGCGCGCAGTGGGAGAAAGAGGCCGAAAAAATTCGCCGCAAGATCAGCACCGCGCGCAAGCGTCTGCATGAAATCGACATCCCCGAGGCTGCGCGAGCGCGCGCCTCTGAACTTTGCATGGCCCTGGGCACCGACGGGCTGCGCGGCGACATGACCCTGATGCGGGCCGCCCGTGCCTGCGCCGCCCTGCAGGGCGATCAGCAGGTCAGCGATCGCCACTTGCGGCGGGTGGCTGCACCGGCACTGCGCCATCGCCTGCGCCGACATGTGCTGGACGATACCGGCTCGGCCACCCGCATCGAGCGCGTGCTGGCCGAACTGATGCCCGCCTGATGATGGGCCCGGTGCAAGGCCCGCTCATCCGCCGCCGGCCCCGAATTTACCGATGACCATGAACCCCGCCACATCCCACGACGCTGCCTTGACCCGCAGGAAAAGGCCGGTCCGGGTAGCCGCCTCGTCAACCGAAGACCCCCTGACCGCTGGTCAAGCCCTGCTGTCCGAGGATGAAGCGCTGGCCGCCGCCCTGCTCGCCGTCGACCCCCAGGGGCTCGGTGGCGCCTGCCTGCGCAGCGGCCCTCATCCCTGGCGCCAGGCCTGGCTCGACCGGCTCAAAACCCTGCTGACTGCCGACACGCCGCTGCGACGCATGCCGGCGGGCATCGGTGATGGCGAGCTCCTCGGTGGCCTGGATCTGCCGGCCACCCTGTCCGGCGGCCGCCCCGTTCTTCGAACCGGACTGCTCGGCCAAGCCAGCGGGGGCCTGTTGCTGCTGACCATGGCCGAGCGACTGCCAGCGGAAACCGCCGCCCGCTTGACGGCGGCGCTCGACACGCGGCAACTGGACCTGCAGCGCGAAGGCTTGGCCCAGCGGATCGATGTATCCATCGGCCTGATCGCGCTCGACGAGGGTCAGGACGAAGACGAAGGTCTGCACCCCGCCCTGCAGGATCGGCTGGCCTTCTGGTTGCAGGCCCCACAGGCTCACGACGAAGAGCAATCGCTGGCGCGAGCGGCAGAGCTGGAATTGCTGCCAGCGCCAGATGCCGATCAGGTGCAAGTGGCACGAAGGCGGCTGCAGCAGGTTGAACTGCCGCAAGCGCAGTTGCAGGCCCTGTGCGGCACAGCCATGGCACTGGGTATCGACTCGCTGCGTCCGCCGCTGCTGGCAGCGCGCGCAGCCCGAGCGATCGCGGCCCTCGAAGGTGCTGCCGCCGTGAGCGACGACCATGCAACACGCGCAGCCCGGCTGGTGCTCGCACCCAGAGCGACCCGTCTGCCCCCCAGCGAGGAAACCCATCAGCAAGAAGCTGCGCCGCCGCCCACTGCACCGCCAAGCCCTCAGGATCCCAACCAAGAAGATTCATCGCAAGACGCCAGCCAAGAAGAAGAGTCGCTTGATTTGCCCAACGCCGAAGAGTTGCAAGAGCTGATGGTTGCAGCCGTTCAGGCCTGCCTCTCGCCAGGGTTGTTGGCGATGCTGCGGGCCAAGCAGTCCATCCGGGCCCAACAGTCGGGGGGCGGCAAGGCCGGAGCCTCCATCAAAAATCGGCGGCGCGGTCGGCCTTTGGGCGCTATGCGTGGACAGTTGCGTGATGGCGCGCGCCTGCATGTGCTGGCCACCCTGCGCGCCGCAGCACCCTGGCAAGCTCTGCGGCAACGCAATCGCCAAGCCCCCGGCACGTCGGCGACACCGCGCCGCATCGAGGTGCGGCGCGAGGACTTCCACATCAGACGCTTTCGCCAGCACAGCTCGACAACGACCGTCTTTGTGGTGGACGCCTCCGGTTCTTCGGCCTTGCACCGACTGGCCGAAGCCAAGGGAGCGGTTGAACTGCTGCTGGCCGATTGCTACGTGCGACGCGATCGGGTGGCGGTGCTGGCCTTTCGCGGCACGCAGGCACAGCTGCTGCTACCTCCGACACGATCACTGACACGGGCCAAGCGCTCGCTGGCGGCCCTGCCCGGGGGCGGCGGCACCCCTCTGGCTACAGCACTAGAAGCCACGCAGGCCCTGACCCAGCAAATCAGCCGCAGCGGTGACACGCCTTTGGTGGTCTTGCTCACCGATGGTCGCGCCAATGTAGCACGAGACGGCAGCCCCGGCCGCAGCCAAGCCGGCGAAGACGCCCTGTCTGCCGCCCGCACTTTGGCCACGCAAGCCCTGACCTGTCTGCTGATCGACACCTCCCCCCAGGCTCAGGATTCAGCGCGAGCCCTGGCGCAAGCCATGCGGGCCCACTACCTGCCGCTGCCTCATGCCGACTCGCAAAAGCTATCGAATGCGGTGCGTATGGCTCGCCCCAATCCGTCCTGAAAACCCATGAGCAGACTGGCCGCTCTGGATTGGCAACGCGACGGGCAGCACTGGCCGCACCGCGAGCGCAGCCGTTTTGTGCAGGCCGCCGGCTTGCGCTGGCATGTGCAGCACTGGCCCGCACCCACGCCGCATGCTGCAACCGTGTTGCTGCTGCACGGCACCGGGGCCTCTTCACATTCGTGGAGAGACGTTGCCCCCTTAGTGGCTGGCCATATGCAGGTGATCAGTCTGGACCTGCCGGGCCACGCCTTCACCGAGCTGCCAGCCGAAGGCGCTTCGTCGCCCCTGCTGTCCCTGGCCGGCATGGCCCAAAGCACGCAGGCGCTGGTTGAGGCCCTGAAGGTGCAACCTGACCTGATCGTGGGGCATTCAGCCGGGGCCGCGGTGGCGGTGCGCATGGCCCTGGACCGTCTGGCCAGACCGCGACTGATCATCAGCCTGAACGGGGCCTTGCTGCCGCTGCATGGACTGGCCGGGCAATTCTTTGCGCCGGCTGCGCGACTGATGGCTGGCATGCATTGGATACCCCGCCTTTTTGCACATCAGGCGCGCGAACGCAGCGTGACCGAGCGTCTGCTGCAAAGCACCGGCTCGCACATCAGCGCCGATGGTGTGGACCTCTATGCCAAGCTGGTGGCCAGCCCCAGCCACGCAGCCGCCGCGCTGGGCATGATGGCCCAGTGGGATCTGCATGAATTGGCCGACCGCCTGCCCCGCCTGCGCGTGCCCCTGGATCTGATCGTGGCCACCGGCGACAAAACGGTCCGTCCGTCACAGGCCGAACAGGTGCTCAACCTGCTGGACCCCACACTGCGCGCCACCCTCACCCGCTTCGAGGGCCTGGGCCACCTCTCGCACGAAGAACAACCATCGCGCACCGCCGAAAAACTGATCGAGCTCTACCACCGCCGACTACCCGCGTCTTGATCCGCACCACGCCATGAGGCGGCCCGGCCTGCTCAAAGCTGCATGCCCAATTCCTTGAGGATGGCCTCGTTGTGCTGACCCACTCCAGGTATGGGCCCCAGGCGTGGCTCGAAGGCGCTCTGACTGGCCGGTGGCTTGAGGGTGGGCAGTAAGCCGCTGGGCGACTCAACCGTGGTCCAGCGCTGCCGCGCTCGCAGTTGCGGATGGGCCCAGACATCGGCCATGCTATTCATGCGCGCATGGGCAATCTGCGCCTCATCGAGTCGCCGCTCGACCTGCCCGATATCGAGTTGCGAGAAGGCCTGCAAAATTAAATCGTTGAGCGCCTGCACATGTTCGCCGCGCTTGGCCACCGTGTCAAAGCGGCTGTCGGTGGCCAATTCGGGTCGACCCAGTACCTGCGCGCAAAAACGCAGCCACTCCCTTTCGTTTTGCACGCCAAGGATGACCGCCGCTCCATCACCGGTGGCATACGGACCGTAGGGTTGAATGGTGGCGTGCGAGGCACCGGTGCGAGCCGGCGGCGGCGCTCCGTCCATGGCGTAATACATCGGATAGCCCATCCATTCGACCAGCGACTCCAGCATGGACACATCGATGTGCGAACCCTGCCCGGTTCTCTGGCGCTGCATCAGGGCTGCCAGAATCGCTGAGTAGGCGTACATGCCCGCAGCGATGTCGGCCATGGAGTTGCCAGCCTTGGCCGGTGCATCGGCCGACCCGGTGACGCTGATCAGCCCCGACTCGCCCTGAATAAGCAGGTCGTAGGCCTTACGGTCCCGGTAGGGGCCGTCCTGTCCATACCCGGAGATGTCGCAGACGATCAACTCGGGACGGCCCTGTCGCAGCGTGGCTGCGTCCAGACCCATCCGGGCCGTGGCGCCTGGGGCCAGGTTTTGTACCAGCACATCTGCGCGGGCCACCAGGGCGCGCAGCACTTGCAGATGCGCCGGGTTCTTCAGGTCAAGCGCCAGGCTCTCCTTGGAGCGATTGACCCACACAAAATGCGAGGCCATGCCCCGGGCGCGCTGGTCATAGTCGCGGGCGAAGTCACCCCGACCGGGGCGCTCTACCTTGATCACCCGGGCTCCCAGGTCGGCCAAATGGCGGGTGCACAAGGGGGCCGCAATGGCCTGCTCGAGGGAGACCACCAGGATCTGATCGAGGGGCCGCAGCCCGGCCTTATTCCCCTGGGCTGGACCCTCAGCCATCGTAGCCTTTGCCCAATGCCAGCAACTCGGGCGTGCCGATCAGGGCATTGAGCTGGTCGAAGTCGAGCATCTCTTCCTTGAAGGGCGCGGTCGTCTGGTGCTGGTGCAAGCTGGCGTAATAGCGACGCAGCAGGTGCGACACGGCACGGGCCGTACCGCCGGGAAAGATCACGATGCGAAAGCCCAGCTCACCGAGCACCGCGGCGCTTTGCACCGGCGTCTTGCCCCCCTCCACCATATTGGCCAGCAGGGGAATGCGCTGGCCCAAGCGATCACAGGCCAACTTCATCTGTTCGGGCGTGCGCAGCGCCTCGATGAACAGCGCGTCAACCCCACAGGCCAGGTACTGCTCGGCACGATCCATGGCAGCCTCAAAGCCTTCCACCGCCAAGGCGTCGGTGCGCGCAAGCAACAAAGTGCCCGTTGAATGTCGAGCATCAAGGGCCGCACGCAGCTTGCCGCACATCTCAGCCACCGGCACCACGCCTTTGCCGTCGAGGTGACCGCAGCGCTTGGGAAAGGTCTGATCCTCCAGCTGGATCATGGCTGCCCCGGCTCGCTCGAAGGCGCGCACGGTGCGCTGCGTGTTCAGGGCATTGCCAAAGCCGGTGTCGGCATCAACGATCACCGGCACCCGCACACGTTCGGTGATGCGGGCCAGCGTGTCAGCCACTTCGGTGGCCGTGGTCAGACCAACGTCCGATCTTCCCAGACGGGTGTAGGCGATCGAGGCCCCGGACAGGTAAAGCGCCTCAAAGCCGGCCTGTTCGGCCACCAGCGCGGTCAAAGCATCGTAGACCCCAGGCGCAAGCACGGCACGCGGCTGCTGCAATCTTTGGGCGAGCGTCATTGGACTCCTTTTTCTCTGTCGGCCAGAACTGTCTCAGGACTGCTTCAACTGCCGGGCCATGACACCCGCAGCCAGCCAGCCTCCGCCGACTGCACTGAGCAGGCCGTTGCCGGCCATATAACCATCAGCACCACGACCGGAAACGCCACGGGCGGCGCCACCAGCGGCAAACAGATTGGGCATGGGCTGACCATCGGCACGCAGCACCCGGGCCTGCTCGTCAATGTCCAGGCCCCCCTGGGTATGAAACAGCGCGCCCGTGACCTTGACCGCGTGATAGGGCGGCTTGAGAGATCGTTTGAAGCTGCGGCCCCAGCCATCGGTGCGCCCAGGCGCCACCTCATCCAGCGTGGCCTGCAACACCGCCACATC
>JBILUT010000060.1:0-7600 GCA_044370875.1 Polaromonas sp.
GACGACGTTTCCAAGTCGGCCCTGCCCTTTGGGCTGACCCGAGAAATCGATCTGGGTCTGGCCCGCGTGCGCGCCGCACGCATGAGCTACGTGGGCGGCCCAGGCTACGAGCTGTATGTGCCCGTCGAAATGACACGCCATGTCTACCAGAGCCTGCACGAAGCCGGCGCCGACCTCGGGCTACGCGATGCAGGCTACTACGCGCTCGATGCGCTGCGTATCGAACGCATGCGGCGCGCCTGGGGCGCCGAACTCGGGCCCGATGAAACTCCCATCGAAGCGGTCATGTTGCGCGGGCTTGTCCTTGACAAACCCGGCGGCTTCATGGGGCAAGCGGCGCTGCGCGAAAGGCTCTCAGCCCCCACACCGCCGTCCAAAAAGCTGGTGCGGCTCAAGTGCCTGGACAGCCAGATTTACCTGTGGGGCGGCGAGCCCCTGCTGCTGGGCGGCCAGACCATCGGCGAAATCACATCGGCAGGCTGGGGCTGGGAAGCCGGTACCTGCGTGGCTCTGGCCTATGTTCGAGGCCCGTGGGCCTCGCGCGAGATCGGGCAGCTTGAGGCCCATGCAGATGTCTGGGGTCAGGCCGTGCCGGTCCTCATTGAGGACCTGTAAACGCGCAGCCTATTCGAGCGAAATTTTTGCGAAGGCTGCCACCTTTTTCCACTGCGCCATGTCGGCCTGCATGAACGCGGCCATGCTCTGTGCATTGGCCCAAGTCGGCTCGGCACCGGCCTTGAGCATGGCTGCCTTCACCTCGGGCTGCGAAGCCACTCGCTCAAGCGCCTGCTCCAGCCTTTGCTGCACAGGCGCACTCAATCCCGACGGCGCGGCCAATCCGAACCAGGCAAACACCTGATAGCCTTTGATGCCGGCCTCCTCCATGGTGGGCACATTGGGCAAGGCACTGCTGCGCTGCGGCGTAGTGACCGCCAAGGCCTTGAGCTTGCCACCGTTGATCAGGCCAAGGGCCGAGGGCAAGTTATCGAACATCATGTGAACCTCACCGGCCATCAAGGCCGTCAGACCTGCAGCTGCACCTCGGTAAGGAATGTGGGTGACAAAAATGCCCGCCTGGCTCTTGTACAACTCAGCACTCAAATGCAAAGAAGTCCCCTGCCCGTTTGATGCGTAATTGAGCTGGCCCGGCCGAGCCCGGGCCATCGCGCTCAGATCAGCCACCGCGTTGATGCCCGAGGCTGGATTGACCACCAGCACGTTGGGAACACGTCCGAGCAGGGCCAGTGGCGCAAGCTGCTCGGGCTTGTAGGGCAGGCTGGCATACAAAGCCGGATTGATGGTCAGCGGGGGCGAGGCCATCAGCAGGGTGTAGCCATCCGGTGCGGCACGCGCAGCTTCGGTGGCCCCCAGGTTGCCCCCCGCACCGGGCTTGTTGTCGATCACCACCGGTTGACCCAACTCCTGCGCCAAACGCGGCGCCACCAGCCTGGCCATGTTGTCGATCAATCCCCCCGGAGGAAAAGGCACCACCAGGCGAATCGGACGAACCGGCCAGGTCTGCGCGACCGCTGAAATGCCCAGCAGACCGCCGGCCAACAAAATGCCCAAGGCCATCAGGCCCCGTTTGGATGGACGCATAGGACGCTCCCTTTCGATTAGGTCAGGATGGTAAGTCAACGATGGAGACGCGGGCGGATGCGAGCCTAGGCCTGGGCTTTCCCACGCGCCTGCCAGACATACAGACCACTGGCCACGGCCAAGGCTACCACCCAGGCCGCCGCATAAGCCAGTCCGGGCGATGCATGCTCAAGCCCCCAGAGCAAGGTGGCAAAGAAGGCCGCAAAACCCACTTGGCCGCGCAAGAAACCACGCAGCAAAATGACCGTGGCCTGCGAGCCGTGCGTGGGCAGGGTAAAGCACGGCAGCACATTGCCCGTGATGGGCACGGCCAGCAGCAAACCACTCAAGGCCGCAGGCACCACACCGGCCGTCTCAATGATGAACCATGCCAAGAGTACAGCCGTCACCACACGCAGGATCAGCTCCAGATTCGGGATATGCGCCGCCGCCACCCTCAGCTGCACGACCGGCATGGCCCGGTGGCCCAGTGCCAAAACCAACAGCGCCAGTAGCACCGTCTGTACAGGCGGTAGCGACATCCGTGGCAGCGTCAAGCCAAGCGCGAAGAAAGCGATATTGGCCATCAGCAGGGCGATGGGCCAGCGCCACCGGAGCACTGACCAGGCGAAGGTCGTCAGATGCACAGCCGTAGCCGGCAGGCACGCCAGCGTAGCCAGCGCAATTGCCTGCGTGGTCTGAACACCCGAGGCCAGCAGCACGAAGCCGGCGATTGGGCCGGCAATCATCGGCAAGCCCCCCAGCGTGCCGCCCACCGCATGGCCAAAACGCCTGGCCGCCAGCGAAGACAACAAGACCGAAGCGGCCACCAGAGACAGTTTGATCAGCATGCGTGCATCGTCCGCAGCCGTGGCGCCCTAACGGCCCGGCGCTCCCAGACGCAACGACACCCGCCGCGCCACCTCGCGCAACAGGCTGGCCTGATGGCCCTCGGGCGTGAGGTCCAGTTGGGCGGTCGGCCCCATGGCCGCAATGGCCAGAGCCAGCCGACCGAAGCCATCGAAGACGGGGGCCGCCATGGCGCTGATTCCGGGCATCAGTTCTTCGTGCACCTGGCTCAGGCCCAGATCGCGAATGCGAACCAGCTCCATGTGAAATCGCTGATCATCCCAGGCCTGCGGCTCCCCTTGCGCCACCAGCGCCGCCCGCACCACCTCGGGCGGCATGTAGGCGGCAAACACCTTGCCGGTCCCGGTGTAGCGCAAAGAGGCCGGAATGCCATGCCGCATCGACACATTGACCGCACGTGGGCCCTCTTCAACGCGCACAATGATCGGACCGCTGCCGCCCCACACGGCGGCCGAGACGGTGACCCCCAGAGCCTGCGCCAGCGCGGGCAGCTCGGCAATCGTCAGGCGCACCGGGTCAACCTGCTGCAGGCTGATCAAGCCCATTTGCACCGCCAGCTGTCCCAATCCGTAATGCCCAGAAGCCGGGTCCTGCTCAATCAGCCCGAGCTTGCCAAAGCTCACCAGATAGGGGTGGGCCTTGGCCGGCGACATGTCGGCCTCACGGGCCAGATCCTTCAGGGCCATGCGCCGGCCCGATCGAACCAGCGCCTTGAGCAACTGCCCACCCACCTCGACACTCTGAATACCTCGCGAGGTGCGCTCGACCTTCGCCTCCTTCACGGCAGAGGCGGCCTTGCGCAGCGGCGGGGAGGCTTTGGGCATGAGCGGCATTTTGGCGGCCGGTGGACGTTTGGGAAGCGGGGCCAGGGTTTACCCTAGATAAATTGATTTGACCGAATGGAATTGAAGCCAGACAATCTTACGTCTAAAACAAACTTGTTTGTTTAAAACAAATTTTTAACCTCCATTCGCCGATCTGTCATGAGCACCAAAACCTTCGCCTCTGCCGCTGACCTGGACGAAAAAAAGGTCAGCTTCGACAAGCTGTCGGACCATGCCTATGCTTACACCGCCGAGGGCGACCCAAACACAGGCGTCATCATCGGAGACGACGCGGTGATGGTGATTGACACCCAAGCCACACCATCCATGGCGCAGGACGTCATTGCCCACATCCGGCAAGTGACCGACAAGCCCATCAAATATGTGCTGCTCAGCCACTACCACGCCGTGCGGGTGCTCGGCGCCAGCGCCTACCAGCCGCAACAGATCATCGCCAGCCAGGATACCTATGACCTGATCGTCGAACGCGGCGAGTTTGACAAGGCCAGCGAAATCGGGCGCTTCCCGCGCCTGTTTCGTGACGTGGAGAGTGTGCCAGCTGGCCTGACCTGGCCCACCCTCACCTTCACCGGCAAGATGACCTTGTGGCTGGGTTCGCTGCGGGTTGAACTGCTGCAGCTCGGTCGCGGTCACACCAAGGGCGACACGGTGGCCTGGCTGCCCGACGAGAAAATCCTCTTTAGCGGCGATCTGGTCGAGTTCGACGCCACCCCTTACGCGGGAGACGCCTATCTGCGCGACTGGCCGCAGACGCTGGACAACTTGGCTGCGCTCGAACCCCACAAGCTGGTGCCTGGGCGCGGCGCCGCCCTGCAAACCCCTCAAGACGTACAGGCGGGCTTGAGCGGCACCCGTGCTTTTGTCAGCGATCTCTACAACCAGGTCAAGGCAGGAGCCGAGCGCGGTGAAGACCTGCGCAAAGTCTATGAACGCACCTTCGCCGCCTTGCAACCCAAATACGGACACTGGGTCATCTTCAACCATTGCATGCCCTTCGACGTGACCCGCGCCTACGATGAAGCCACCAAGTACCCCGATCCGCGCATCTGGACTGCCGAGCGTGACGTGGCCATGTGGCAAGCGCTAGAGGGCTAAAGAGCTGAGCGTCTTGAGGGTCCGGCCAGCCTGAGCATCCATCCCTTGAAGGACAAACCCATGAATATTGAACGCATTCACCATGTGGCCTATCGCTGCAAGGACGCACTGCAAACCGTGAAATGGTACGAACAGCACCTGCACATGAAATTTGTCCTGGCCATCGCCGAGAACCAGGTGCCCTCCACCAAGGCCCCCGATCCCTATATGCATGTGTTCCTCGACGCCGGTCAGGGCAATGTGCTGGCCTTCTTCGAGTTGCCCAACTCGCCGGACATGGGCCGCGATCCGAACACGCCCGAATGGGTGCAGCACATCGCCTTCAAGGTTGGCAGCCTGCAGGAACTTGAGCAGACCAAAGCCCGGCTGCAAGCAGCGGGCATTGAAGTGATCGGACCGACCAACCACACCCTGTTCAAGAGCATCTACTTTTTCGATCCCAACGGTCACCGCCTTGAACTGGCCGCCGACATCGGCACGCCCGAGATGTACCGCAAGCTCGACGAGGTCAAGTGGGACATGCTGGAGGAATGGGCGCAAACCCGCCGCGCCCCTGGGCATGCCGCCTGGATGCACGAGGGCGAGTTACAGGCCAAGCCTCACTGAACGCCGGTCCATGCTCAAGACCTACACCTATCCCGAGTTTGCCTACCGGCCTAGCCCAGAGCAGTCTGTCGGCCAGACAGTGAGCCATCCGGTGGTGATCGTCGGTGCTGGGCCAGTCGGTCTGACCTTGGCACTCGACTGCGCCTCACGCGGTCTGCGCACGGTCGTTCTTGACGACAACAACACCGTCAGCATCGGCTCGCGTGCGGTCTGCTATGCCAAAAGAACCCTGGAAATCTGGGACCGACTTGGGATCGGGCAATCGCTGGCTGAACGTGGCATTCAATGGCAGGTGGGCAAGGTGTTCTTCGGCCAGACGCAGGCCTATCAATTCAACCTGCTGCCAGAGGCGCATCACAAGATGCCCGCCATGATCAACCTGCAGCAGTACTACCTGGAAGAGACACTGGTCCGGGCCTGCGAAAACAACCCGCTGATAGACCTGCGCTGGAAGCACAAACTCATTGCCCTTGAACAAGACGAAGAACGGGTCAGGCTGAGCCTGGATACTCCGGACGGCAGCTTTGAATTGCAAGCCTTGTGGGTGGTCGCCGCCGACGGGGCCAACAGCGACACCCGGCGCATGGTCGGTGCCAGCTTTGGCGGACAGGTGTTCCAGGACCGATTCCTGATCGCCGATGTGGTGATGAAGGCCGACTTTCCCACCGAACGCTGGTTCTGGTTTGACCCGCCCTTTCACCGGCACCAGAGCGTGCTGCTGCACAAACAGTGCGACAACGTCTGGCGTATCGATTTCCAGCTGGGACGCGATGCAGATCCTGAAGAGGAAAAGAAACCCGAAAAAGTGATCCCGCGCATCCAGGCCATGCTCGGCGATGTTCCCTTCGAACTTGAATGGGTCTCGGTGTACCAGTTCGCCTGCCGCCGCGCCGACCAGTTTTGCCACGGGCGGGTGCTGCTGATCGGCGATGCCGCCCATCAGGTCTCACCATTTGGCGCCCGAGGAGCCAACTCGGGGGTGCAGGACGCCGACAACCTGGCCTGGAAACTGGCGCTGGTGGTCAAGGGTCAAGCCCCCGCCGACCTCTTGCAAACCTATCATCAAGAGCGGTCCTTCGCGGCTGACGACAACCTGCGCAACTCAACCCGCTCCACCGATTTCATCAGCCCCAAAAGTGCGGTGTCGCTCAGGCTGCGCAATGCGGTGCTGGAACTGGCACGTACCGAACCCTTCGCCCGCCCGCTCGTTAACAGCGGGCGGCTGTCCATGCCCACGCCCTACACCACCTCTGCGCTGAGCACGCCCGATGCAGACCAATTCAGCGGCACCATGAAACCGGGCTCGCCCTGCGCTGATGCACCGATTGAGACAAGTGGGCAAAACCGCTGGCTGCTCGAATTGCTGCGCGACGGCTTCGTGCTGCTGAGCTTTGGCCCCGGGGCAGAGCCAGTCCGCCTGGGCGATATCACCGTGCCGGTGCTGGAAGTCGGCCGCGACCTGCAGGACGCTCAGGGCGAACTGACGCGGCGCTACGACGGCCAAAGCGGCACCGTCTACCTGCTGCGCCCCGACCAGCATGTGGCAGCACGCTGGCGGCGTTTTGATGCTGGCGCGGTGCAGGTCGCCCTTCGCCGCGCCCTGGCCCTGCACTGACCTCCCGAAACGACCACCATGCACACACCCACCGCCACACTCCAGCGCCAGCCGCGCATTGCCGACCCTGACAGCTTCTACGAAGAACTGATTGCCAGTCAGCGTGATCTGAGCGATGAGCAATCCAACCTGATGCTGGCCAAACTGGTGTTGATTCTGGCCAACCACATCGGTGACCGTCAGGTCCTGCGGGAAGCCATTGACCTGGCCCGAAGCAATACGATCGGAGCATCTGCATGAACCGTGCATGTACTCTGATCAACCTGTGTTACCCCGGCTCCGACCACCATCATCCGTGTCGGATCAGGGTTAACCCCGCCCCGCGCTTGGAAACGGCTCAGTAACCTAGCGCATCTAAACCCTCAAGAGGAACCTCCTGATGAAGCTCACGCTCAAGACCCTTGCCCTGGCCAGCGCTCTGACCGCAGGTCTGACCGCCGCACAGGCCCAGACCATCACCCTCAAGGTGCATCACTTCCTGGGCCCACAGTCGATCCAGCACACCACCATGCTCAAGACCTGGTGCGACAACATTGCCAAGGATTCGAACAACCGCCTCAATTGCCAGATTTATCCGGCCATGCAGCTCGGTGGCTCGCCGCCGCAGCTCTACGACCAGGCCAAGGACGGTGTGGCCGATGTGGTCTGGACCGTGGCTGGCTACTCGGCCAACCGTTTCGTACGCAGCCAGGTCTTCGAGCTGCCCTTCATGATGACCAATGCCGATGCCACCAGCCGCGCGGCCTGGGACTTCGTGCAGAAGTACGCCATGGACGAGTACAAAGACGTCAAACTGCTGGCAGTGCATGTGCACGGCCCCGGCGTGATCTTCACCAAAAACAAGCCGGTGACCAAACTGGAAGACCTGCGCGGCCTGAAGATGCGCGGACCAACGGCTACCGTCACCAAGATGCTGGCCAACATGGGCGCAACGCCTGTGGGTATGCCAGTGCCGCAGGTGCCTGAGGCCCTCTCCAAGGGGGTGATCGAC
>JBILUT010000061.1:0-7548 GCA_044370875.1 Polaromonas sp.
GTCGATGCCGGCGCCATGCCGCTCATTACCAGCGGCAACACCAATGCACCAACGCTGATGATGGCCGAGAAAGTGGCCGCCTGGATGCGTCAGGGGCAATAGCGGGCCCTGGCAGGCCGGTCCTCTAAGGGCGCGCGATTCGGCCTAATGGGCCGGGCGAGGACCCAGCCCCCGGGTAAGCACTGACCCAGCCCCTGGCAGCAGGCCCGTATAGTCCGGCGCATCGTAGCGACCGCCAGCGGTTGCTTTCGAGGAGCCGAGGAGACAAGTGGGGCAGTCCGAACCAAAGGTTCTCGCTGAAGAATTACGACGGGCAGCAAGACACGCCAGCAAAAAATAGCCGCCCTTGAAGGAGCGGCCCAAAAAACGCCGGAGACCCCGGCGTTTTTTCATGGCCCCGCCGTCGCACGCTAGGCGAGCATGTCGCCTCACCAAGCCGGGACCCTGCGGTTCAGTCCTGCGGCCGTACGCTGACCTCGCCACTGACCACTTCGATCAGACCATCGACGGTCTGCAGACGCAGCGCGCCCCCGGCACCCAGCCCGCACGCAAGCCCCTCGCGGCCATCGGACAGAAGCACCCTGCGTCCGGCCAGTCCATCCAGGGCCGCAAAGCGCTGGGCAAAGGCCGGCCACCCTTCGCGCTCGAAGTGCCGCACATCCTGCATCAGGGCCGGCACGACTTGGCCGAGCACCTGCGGCGCATTCAATTTCAAGACCGACTGCAGGCCAGCGGCCGGTACCAACGGCACCGAACCGGCCGCCGTCTGCGGCTGTGGCAAGTCGGGCTTGCGAACATTCAGGCCAACCCCCACCACCGCATAACGCTGAGCGCCCATGGAGGCAGTTTCGATCAGGATGCCGCCCAACTTGGCCGCACCGAGCCACAAGTCGTTGGGCCACTTCAGCGCAAGCCCGGTCACCCCCAGTGCAGCCAGGCGCTCGGCCACGCTAACCCCAACGGCCAAAGACAGGCCGGCCCAGTCCGGCGGACGCATGGGCAGGCCCAAAGAAAAAGTCAGGCTCGCGCCGGGCGAGCTGACCCAACTGCGCCCGAGTCGCCCGCGACCAGCGCTCTGGTGCTCGGCCACCAGCAGAACCGGCTCAAGGCGGCCGGCGCGGCAACGCCGCATCAGCTCGGTATTGGTCGAATCGATCTCGGGCAGAACTTCGACGGTAAAGCCCGGCCAGAGCGGCTCGACCGTCTGCCAGATGGCCTCGGCCGGCCAACGCAGTCGCTCGGGTGCTGCCGGCATACCGCCGCTCAGCGCCTGCGCTTGGGCGCCAGCAGGGTGCCGCGGCACTTCGCCGCGCCGCACCAACAGGGGTATTGCGCCTTGAGCTTGGGCGTATAGGGCGCGTCAATGACCAGGCCGTAGTCGTAAAACAGCTCTTCACCCGCGCGAATCTTGCGCAGGGACTTGATGAAAACACGGCCCGCCTGCTCGTCGGCCTCGCAATTGGGCGCGCAGCTGTGGTTGATCCAGCGGGAAGAATTGCCACCGTACTTGGCATCGATGACACGTCCGTCGTCAATGTGAAAGTAAAAGGTGTGGTTGGGGTCTTTGGGATCGTGAGGGTGGCGCTTGAGCGCCTGCTTCCAGGTGATGATCTGCCCGGTGTACTCGATGAGCGCCTGGCCCGCAGCAATGTCCTGCACCGCGAAGACCCCCAGTCCATGCACGCCCGAGCGCTTGGTTTGTATGCGACGGCCTGATGAGCTGGCCGATTTTTGGAGCGATGCAGAAACAGGGGGCTTTGAAATAGGCACGGCGGAAAGTTTGCTATGGTTAATCAGCGTGTGCGTGCGCGCGCGTGTGCGCACGCGTGCGCGCGAGGCGGCATTGTAGGGGCCTGGGCGCAGGCCCCGTGATGCCCTTGCGCTGGCAGGTGCCACAAGACGGCTGCCAGCAAGAGCAGCGATTCAACGAAAGACAGAGCATGACGAGCAAGACCTTGGTGATCGCAGAAAAGCCTTCGGTGGCACAGGACATCGTGCGGGCCTTGACCCCCACCGCCGGCAAGTTCGACAAACACGATGAATACTTTGAAAGCGATCGGTGGATCGTGACCTCGGCAGTGGGCCATCTGGTGGAAATCCAGGCCCCGGAGGAATTCGACGTCAAGCGCGGCAAGTGGAGCTTTGCGCACCTGCCGGTGATCCCACCCCACTTCGATCTCAAACCCATCGACAAGACCAAGGCACGGCTCAACGCGATCGTCAAGCTGGCCAAGCGCAAGGATGTAGACGCGCTGGTCAATGCCTGCGACGCGGGCCGCGAGGGTGAGTTGATTTTTCGCTTGATCCAGCAGTACGCCAAATCCAAGCACCCGGTGCGGCGGCTGTGGCTGCAATCGATGACGCCGGCGGCCATCCGGGACGGATTTGAGCGGCTTCGCAGCGATGCGCAGATGATGCCGCTGGCCGATGCTGCCCGCTGCCGCTCAGAGGCTGACTGGCTGGTGGGCATCAACGGCACCCGCGCCATGACTGCATTTAACTCTCGCGATGGCGGCTTCTTTCTGACCACCGTGGGCCGGGTGCAAACGCCCACGCTGTCGGTGGTGGTCGAGCGCGAGGAAAAGATACGCCAGTTTGTCAGCCGCGACTACTGGGAAGTGCAGGCCACTTTTGTCGCCGAGGCGGGGGAGTACAGCGGCAAATGGTTCGACCCGCAATGGCGTACGCCGGACAGTGAGGACAAGGAGCAGCGCGCAGACCGGCTGTGGACCCAGGCCCAGGCGCAGGCGGTGGTGCAGGCGGTGCGGGGCAAGGCCGCCACCGTGAGCGAAGAGTCCAAGCCCAGCACCCAGGCATCGGGCCTGCTGTTTGACCTGACCTCGCTGCAGCGTGAGGCCAACAGCAAATTCGGCTTTTCGGCCAAGACCACGCTGGCGCTGGCGCAAAGCCTGTATGAGCGGCACAAGGCCCTGACCTACCCGCGTACGGACTCCAGGCACCTGCCTGAGGACTACCTGCCGGTGGTCAAGCAGACCTTCGAGATGTTAGCCGATAGCGGCATGCGGCATCTGGCCCCCCATGCACTGACCGCGCTGAACAACAACTACATCAGGCCCAGCAAGCGCGTCTTTGACAACACCAAGGTGTCCGACCACTTTGCCATCATCCCGACCACGCAGGCCCCCAGCGGTCTGAGCGAGGCCGAGCAAAAGCTCTACGACCTGGTGGTGCGGCGTTTCATGGCCATCTTCTTTCCGAGCGCTGAATACCTGGTCACCACCCGAATCTCGCAGGTGGTGGGGCATCACTTCAAGACCGAGGGCAAGGTGCTGGTCAAGCCAGGCTGGCTGGCCATCTATGGCAAAGAGGCGGCCGATGAAGTGGCCGAGGCCAAAGACGGCGACAAGGGCCAGCCGCTGGTGCCGGTGGCACCGGGCGAGATGGTGCACACCGAGCATGCGGAGGCGCGCGGCATGAAGACCCGGCCTCCTGCGCGATACACCGAGGCCACCTTGCTTGGCGCCATGGAAGGGGCGGGCAAGCTGGTGGAAGACGAAGAGCTGCGCGAGGCGATGCAGGAAAAGGGGCTGGGTACACCAGCGACTCGCGCGGCCATCATCGAAGGCCTGCTCAATGAGAAATACCTGCTGCGCGAGGGCCGAGAACTGATCCCCACGGCCAAGGCCTTCCAGCTGATGACGCTGCTGCGCGGTCTGGGCGCCGAAGAACTCTCACGCGCCGACCTGACCGGCGAATGGGAGCACCGGCTGGCCCTGATGGAGAAGGGAAAGCTCAGCCGCGACGAGTTCATGGCGCAGATCAAGGCCATGACCGAAAAGATCGTGGCCAAGGCCAAGGGCTACGACAAGGACACCATCCCGGGCAACTACGCCACCCTGCAAGCGCGCTGCCCCAACTGCGGCGGCGTGGTCAAAGAAAACTACCGGCGTTACACCTGCACAGGTACCGACGGTGCCAGCGAGGGGTGCGGCTTTTCCTTCGGCAAGACACCGGCCGGTCGCACCTTCGAATTGCAGGAGGTCGAGCAGTTTCTGCGCGATCGTCGCATTGGGCCGCTTGAGGGCTTTCGCTCCAAAGCGGGCTGGCCCTTTACCGCCGAGATGGTGATCAAGTTCGACGAAGAGGCGAAAAACTACAAGCTCGAGTTCGACTTTGGCGACGAAGATGCTGCGCAGACCGGCGAACTGGTCGATTTCAGTGGCAGCGAGCCGCTGGGCGCCTGCCCCAAGTGCGGCGCCGCTGTCCGCGAGCATGGCAAGAACTACATCTGCGAAAAATCAGTACCCACCAGCGCCCAACCTGCGCCCAGCTGCGACTTCAAGAGTGGCCAGATCATCCTGCAGCAGCCGGTGGAGCGGGCACAGATGCAAAAGCTGCTGAGCACCGGCAAGACCGATCTGCTCGACAAGTTCATCTCCACCCGCACCCGTCGGCCCTTCAAGGCCATGCTGGTGTGGGATGCCGAGGCGGGCAAGGTGAACTTTGAATTTGCACCATCGAAATACCCGCCCCGCAAAACAGCCAGCGGTGCAGCCAGCCGCGCCGCACCGGCCAAGAAGGCGGCCGCGCGCAAGAGTCCAACCCAGACCGCAAAAGCTCCGCGCCAGGTCAGCGCGGCCTCACAGAAGCAACCCAGTGCCGCGCTGGCCGCAGTGATCGGTCAGGCGCCGACCACAAGACCGCAGGTGATGAAGGCGCTGTGGGACTACATCAAGGCCCACGGCCTGCAAGATGCCAAGGACAAACGGCTGATCAATGCCGACACCGCGCTACTGCCAGTGCTGGGCAAGGCGCAGGTCAATATGTTTGAACTGGCCGGCTTGATTGGCAAGCATCTGAGCTGATCACCGACCCGAAAGAGCGCGGCCGGCTCAGGCGGCAGATTCGGTCATCCGGTTGCCACGGAGACGCGACGCCGTCGGGCCGCCCGCCGTCAGGCTAGCCCGACCCGTCGGCACTGCCAAAGCGCACCGTGACCCGTGTACCAGGAAAGGGTTCAGGGTGACCGCAGCTGTCCAGGCTGACCTCGGCGCCATGCTGGCGCGCGATCTCGGCGACGATGGCCAGGCCCAGCCCGGAGCCGTCGACATTGGTGCCCAGGGTGCGGTAGAAGGGCTGGAACACCCGCTCGCGCTCGGACATCGCAATGCCGGGACCGGTGTCTTCGACGCGCAGAATCAAGGCATGATCAGGCAGGTCGACCCACAAACGCACGGTGACCTGTCCTCCCTCGGGCGTGTAATTGATGGCGTTGTCGATCAAGTTGCGCACCATCTCGCGCAGCAGGGTGGCATTGCCCTGCAGGTCGCTGGCGGCCGGGGGCGGCGCAGGCCCATCCAAGCCCAGGGGGGTCTGCTTGTGCAAGGCCCTGACCAGCGATTCCTGAATCGCCTCTGAAATCACTTCCACCAGATCGACTCGCACGGTGGCCAGGCTGCGACCGCTGGTCTCGGCCCGCGCTAGCGCCAGTAGCTGGTTGACGGTGTGCGTGGCACGCACGCTGGCCCGACCAATCTGCTGCAGCGAGCGTTTGAGCTCTTCGGCATCGGCTTGCCGCTGGGCCAGATCGGCCTGCATCCGCAGCCCGGCCAGCGGCGTCTTGAGTTGATGCGCGGCATCGGCCAGAAACCGCTTTTGTGTGCTCAGCGATCCCTTGAGCCGGCTGAGCAAATCATTAATGGAAGACACCAGCGGGGCGACCTCTTCAGGAACCGCCGTCTCATCGAGCGGGCTCATGTCGTCGGCCTTGCGCGCGCGGATGCGGCGCTCCAACTGGGCCAGAGGCCTGATCCCGCGCACCAATGCCAACCACACCAACAAGACCGCCAGGGGCAGGGTGACAAATTGCGGGACCATCACGCCCTTGACGATTTCTGCCGCCAGCGTCTTGCGTTTTTCCTGCGTTTCGGCCACCTGGATCAAGACCATTTCCGGGGGCTGCGTGTTGACCATGGTCCAGCTGTAGGCCACCCGCACTTCCTTGTTCTGAATCAGATCCTCGCGCAGTCTCACCTCGCCACCAACACCGGGCGCCGCTTCGCGCGGGACAGGCAGGTCATGTTCGCCGGCCAGCAAATCCCCATTGCCGCGCCGAACCTGGAAGAACACCTGGTCGGTATCGTCGGCTCGGAGAATCTCTCGCGCCGGCCCCGGCAGAGAAAACAGGATCCGCCCCTCGCGCACCGACAGCAACTGGGCGAGCGCATTGACGTTGTGTTCAAGCGCACGATCGAAAGGCTTGCCCGCCGTGTTCTGCGCCACCAGCCAGGTCAGTGCCAGGGTGATCGGCCAAAGCAAGAGCAGCGGCGTGAGCATCCAGTCTAGGATCTCGCCGAAGAGGCTGCGCTTGTCTTGCTGGAACAACTTCATGGATTTACCCCGACAGCCATCGACCATAAGGCCGGGGCCGGCTGCAGGAGAGGTGGCGGCAACTCAGGGGATCTTCTCGAGGCAATAGCCCAGGCCGCGGACCGTGGCAATACGGATCGGGCCTTTTTCGATCTTCTTGCGCAGGCGATGGATATACACCTCGATGGCGTTGTTGCTGACTTCTTCGCCCCACTCGCAAAGGCGCTCGACCAGCTGGTCTTTGCTGACCAGCCGTCCAGCGCGCTGCAACAGCACTTCAAGCAGTCCGAGCTCACGGGCCGAGAGCTCAACCATCTGGCCGTCTATGGTGGCTACTCGGCCCGCCTGGTCAAAAACCATGGGGCCGTGCTTGATGGTACTGCTGGCCCCGCCCATGCCGCGGCGGGTGAGCGCGCGCACCCGGGCCTCGAGTTCCTGCAAGGAAAAGGGTTTGGCCATGTAATCGTCGGCGCCGTAGTCCAGCCCCTTGACCCGCTCTTCCACGCTGTCGGCGGCCGTCAAAATTAGCACCGGGATCACGCTACCGCGGGCTCGCAATCGCTTGAGCACTTCAAGGCCATGCATGCGCGGCAGGCCCAAGTCCAAAATGAGCAAGTCAAATTCAGCATTGACCATCAGGGCCGCATCGGCTTCGGTGCCGCTGGCCACATGGTCAACCGCAGCGCCAGAGCCGCGCAGGGTGCGCAGCAAGCCATCGGCCAACACGTGATCGTCTTCGGCAATCAGGATTCGCATGGCGGTCTACTCCCGTCGCCCTGTCAACGGGTGACCGGGAGCATCTCTCGTACCCCCTGCCCGAGGCCACCCGCTTGCAGCAGGCCGTTGTCCAGTCGTTCTCTGGCCATTCTAGGTGCGGGTCGGCCTGGGCACAACGCGAAGTGGTGCAGGCCGATCAAGGCTCGTAGCCGGTGGCGTAGGCTTCCAGCCCCAGCAAAACCACCGTGGCCACCTGATCGCCCACGGTCTGCGCAAACTCGGCCTGTGCCTGCGACACCGCTCGGTGAAAGGCGTGCAGCCATTGCAAGCCTGCCTCGGTAAAGATGACCCGCCGAGCCCGTCCATCGCGCGGGTCGGGCTGTCGCAGCACCAGACCCCAGGCCTCGCATTGATCCACCAGATCACCCATGGCCTGCTTGCTCATGCCGGCACTCAAAGCCAGGTCGCTCAAGCGCGAGCCGCTCAGCGACAGATGGCGCG
>JBILUT010000160.1:0-4650 GCA_044370875.1 Polaromonas sp.
CCCGGTAGCCGTCATCGGTGCGCACCTCAAAATGCTTGGCCGCCGCCAGATGCAACTTGCCCACCAGGGCGCAGTCGTAGCCTGCCTCGGCCAGGCGCTTGGTCACCAGCTTTTCATGAGCGGGAAAATAAGCGTTGCCGTTGCGATAAACATGGTGCGAGGCTGGGTAGCGACCGGTCAGGAAAGTCGCACGGGCCGGCGTACAGATGGGGCTTTGGGTGTAGGCTCGCTCAAACGCCACGCCGCTGGCGGCCAATGCATCAAGGGCGTGAGTTCTGATCCGGGGATTGCCCAGCGCATGGATCGTGTCCCATCGCTGCTGATCGGCGCAATACCAGAGAATGTTGGGACGGCTTGCAGCAGCCATGACTCACTCTGGCTTGATCTGGGCGGCGCGGACCGTGCGCTCCCAGCGCGGGTGCTCGCGCGCGAGCAGGTCGGCGAATTCCTGCACTGTGGCAGCTGGCACATCGCCGCTTTGTGCGATCTTGCCCTTGATCTCGGGACTGTTCACCGCTCGCTGCAGATGCTCAGAAAGCCTGGCCAGAACGTCAGGGGGCGTGCCAGCCCGGGTGACAAAGCCAAACCACGCGAGCGATTCAAAATCGCTCACGCCAGACTCGGCCAGCGTGGGCAAGCCCGACAGTGACGGCGTACGCCGCGCTGAGGTGGCCGCCAGTGCGATCAACTTGCCGCTCTTGATGTGGGCGTTGACCTCGATCGGCGAGAGGAAGGCACTGTTGGCATGACCCGCCAGGAGATCGGCCAAAGCGGGACCGCCGCCCTTGTAGGGCACATGCAGCAAATCGACCGCCGCCTGCACTTTGAGCAATTCGCCGATCAGGTGCGGCAAGCTACCCGCGCCGGGGGTGGCATAGGAAATCTGGCCGGGCTTGGCGCGGGCGAGCTTGAGGAAGTCAGCCACACTGGCCACTCCCAGCCCCGGATGGACCACCAGCAAGGTTGGCGTGGTTTGCAGCAGACCGACCGGTACAAAATCCTTGCGCACATCGTAGGAGAGCTTGGGGTAGACGTACTGCGTGATCACAAAGGGCGCAGCGGCCAGCAGCAGGGTGTATCCATCAGCCGGCGCCTTGGCGGCCTCGGCAATGCCTATGGTGCTGGCGGCACCCGGCCTGTTCTCCACCACAAAACTCTGACCCAGCTGCTCGCTCATTTTTTGAGCCACCATTCGAGCCAGCGCATCGGAGGCGCCGCCAGGCGGGAAGGGCACGATCACGCGAACCGGTTTAGCCGGCCAGGTCTGCGCCGATACTGGCAGCGCCAGCGCGCACAACATTCCCGCAAAGATAACGCAGCAATTGCGGCGCACGGTATCCAAGAAGGTCAGACGCATGAGAACTCCTTCGTTGCAAGGGTCAGGCGGCGCGCAAGCAAGCCTGTATTAGGGTAGAACCTGATAGTAGAGGCCGCATTCGGTGCGATCATAAATTGGTCAGACCACTTGTCCAATCCGCGTAATCCCTGAGAGCCCATGCCGCTGCAAGCCGTCGAAACCCAGCGCCTCTATCGGCAAATTGCCGATCAGTTGCGCGACCTGATGGCCAGCGGCGAATTCAAGGTAGGTACCCGGCTGCCCGCCGAGCGTGACCTGGCGGCTCAACTGGGCGTGAGCCGCCCCTCGGTGCGAGAAGCGCTGATCGCCCTCGAGGTCGAAGGCATGATCGAAGTGCGAACCGGCTCGGGCATCTACATCAAGCAGTCACATGCTCCGCGCAGCCCGCGCAATGATTCCGACGAAATCCAGGCTGACTGGGGGCCGCTGGAGGTCATGAGTGCCCGTCTGGTTGTTGAGGCAGAGGTCGCTGCGCTCGCCGCAGAGCATGCCAGCAAGACCCAGATCCGGGCCATGCACAGCGCCTTGCGCAAGATGCAGGATGAAGCCAGCAGGGGCGAAGTACCACGCTGGGGCGATGAGGCGTTTCACGAAGCCATTGCCAAAGGCTGTGGGAACAGTGTGCTGGTCGACACGGTCAAACGCCTTTGGCAGGCCCGCAATGGCCCGCTGTTCCAGAGACTGGGCGAATACTTCGAGCATCCCGCCTCCTGGCAGGCCGCCATCTCCGAGCATGAACAGGTGCTGCTAGCCATCGAAAGCCGCAATGTCACAGCCGCACGCAAAACCATGCAAAAGCACCTCCGGCAAGCCCACAAGAGATACAGCGCGAGCTGGCGCCGCGCTCCGGCCCGTTAAGGGCCGACCTTGAATCTGCGTCAGTTTTTTTCACCACCAACCAGGAGACTTCAATGAGCAAGCGAACAAGTATCAAGACACTGGCTGCAGCTGGCGCCCTGGCCCTCGGGGCTCTGGCCGGCCTGGGCACCGCACCAGTGCACGCCCAGCAAAAGCTCAAGTGGGCCCATGTGTATGAAACCTCTGAGCCGTACCACACCGAATCGGTCTGGGCCGCTGAAGAGATCAAAAAGCGCACCAACGGCAAATTTGAAATTCAGGTCTTCCCGGCTTCATCGTTGGGCAAGGAAACCGACATCAACCAGGGCCTGACTCTGGGTACGGTCGACATGATCATCAGTGGCCCGTCCTTTGCGGCTCGCACCTATCCGCGCATCGGTATCGCCTACTACCCCTTCATCTTCCGCGATGGCGACCACCTGATCGCCTATTCCAAGAGCCCGGTGTTCCAGGAAATGGTCAATGAATTCCGTGCCAAGACCGGCATTCAGATCACGGCCTACACCTACTACGGAGCGCGTCACACCACCTCACAAAAGCCCTTCAGCAATTGCGCAGGCATGAAGGGCCTGAAGATCCGCGTGCCTGATGTGCCTGCCTATCGTGCGACCCCAGAGTCTTGCGGCGCCAACCCAACCCCGATCGCTTTCGCCGAGGTGTATCTGGCCCTTCAAAACGGTACGGTTGAAGCCCAAGAGAACCCGCTGACCACCATCGAAGCCAAGAAATTCTTCGAGGTACAGAAGGCCATCATGCTGACGGGCCATATCGTTGACGGCCTGACCACCCAGGTCGCGCCCCACGTCTGGAACAAGCTGACTGACGCTGAGAAGAAGATCTTTACCGACGTCACGCAACAAGCCGCCGTCCGCGCCACCGCGCAAATCAAGAAGCGCGAAGCCGAGCTGGTCGAGGAGTTCAAGAAGAAAGGCCTGCAAATCGTTCAGGTTGATCGCAAGAGCTTTGTCGACGCCGTCTTGAAGAACAAGCCGCTGGAGTCGATGGGCTTCACCCGTGCCGACTACGACAAGATCCAAGCTGCCAAGTAAATCGACCTGGTAAAGAGCGGGTGACGGCCGCACGCCGGCACCCGCTCTTAGCCCAGCCTCGACGAGGGACACCATGAGCCAATTGCCCGATATCGACAGCGGCCCCAAGGTGATGGGCGACGACGGCCAATTTCACGCGGTCGATGACGAGGTTGACTTGTCGGGGACCCCCATCGAGGGCTGGGTAGCGCTGCTGTTTTTCTGGGCGCTGGGCCTGACTGTTTTCTACCAATTCTTCACCCGGTACGTGCTCAACGACTCGGCATCGTGGACCGAGGAAATCGCACGCTATCTGCTCATCGCAACCGTGTTCACGGGCGCGGCCATCGGAGTGGCCAAGAACAACCACATTCAGGTTGATTTTTTCTATCGATTTATGCCCAAGGTGCTGTCTCGACCGATGGCTCTTTTGGTGGACGTTGTACGCATCGCTTTCTTCGGCGCGGCCACGGCCCTGACCCTGCAAATGATGCAGAAACTCGGCAGTTACAAAATGACCATCGTGGACCTGCCGATGAACATCGTCTACGGCGTGGTGATGGTGGGCTTTGCCGCCATGTGCCTGCGCGCCATCTGGGTCATGCGCATTCACCTCAAGCGAGGCTACACCGTGCTGGAGCGCCCCGGAACCGAAATGACCGATCGCTAACCGAACTCAGCGCACATGCTCAAGATCCTTTTCCTGTTCCTGATGAGTGGCGGCATTCCGGTGGCCATCGCCATGGCCGGTGCATCGCTCATTTATTTGTTCTTCGTGCAAAGCTCACCGCCCTTTGTGGTGATCCACCGCATGGTCTCGGGCATCGACAGCTTTCCGCTGCTGGCCGTGCCCTTTTTCATTCTGGCCGGCAATTTGATGAACAACGCCGGCATCACGAATCGCATTTACAACTATGCGCTGGCCCTGGTGGGCTGGCTCAAGGGCGGCCTGGGCCATGTCAACGTGGTGGGCTCGGTGGTGTTTGCCGGCATGAGCGGCACTGCGATTGCCGATGCAGCCGGCCTGGGGACGGTAGAGATCAAGGCCATGCGCGACCACGGCTACAGCAAGGAGTTTGCCGTTGGTGTGACCGCCGCCTCAGCCACGCTTGGCCCCATTATTCCGCCGAGCCTGCCCTTTGTGATCTACGGCATGATGGCCAATGTCTCCGTGGGTGCCCTCTTCCTGGCCGGCATCTTGCCCGGGGTCATCATGGCCTTGTTGATGATGGTGACAGTGGCCTATTTCGCACACAAGAACAATTGGGGCTCAGACATCGGCTTTGTCTGGTCTCGCGTGCTCAAGGCCCTGACTGAAACCGCGGTGGTCGTCATCTGGCCGGTGGTGCTGTGGTGGCTGGTCGCAAAATGGGAGTTCCCGGCTCAGGTCACCGTGATCAGCGCCAT
>JBILUT010000335.1:0-2836 GCA_044370875.1 Polaromonas sp.
ACCGGTTCTGCTGATCGGTGGCATGACCACCGGCGTGTTCACTCCCACGGAAGGTGCGATTGCAGCCTGTGTCTGGGCTCTGATCCTGGGCTTTTTCTGGTACCGCACCCTGAACGTCAAGATGTTCGTCAAGATCTGCCTGGACACGGTGGAGACCACAGCGACGGTGCTCTTCATCGTGGCAGCGGCGAGCATCTTTGGCTGGATGCTGACGGCTACCGGCGTGACCACGGCCATCAGCAGCTGGGTGCTCGGCTTTACCCGCGATCCCCTGGTGTTCCTGCTTTTGGCCAATTTGCTGATGCTCTTTGTCGGCTGCTTCCTCGAACCCGTGGCTGCCATCACGATTTTGGTGCCCATCCTGGTGCCGATCTGCCAGCAGCTGGGCATCGACTTGGTTCATTTCGGCCTGGTCATGGTGCTCAACCTCATGATCGGCCTGCTGCATCCCCCCATGGGCATGGTGCTGTTCGTGCTTGCGCGCGTCGCCCAGCTGAGTGTGGAGCGAACGACCATGGCCATCCTGCCCTGGCTGGTGCCTTTGCTGGGCAGCCTGGTGGTCATCACCTATGTGCCCAGCCTGGTGCTGTGGCTGCCCAAGATGTTTTATTGATGTAGGTCCATGAACAATTACCTGCGACTCCACCCGGCCGATGATGTCGTCATCGCCCGCAGTCAAATCCTGGGCGGCGCTGTCATTGAGGGGGTGCCGGTTCGTGGCTTGATTCCTCCGGGGCACAAGATTGCGGTGCGCCCGGTCGGGGCCGGCCAGCCAGTGCGGCGCTATAACCAGATCATTGGTTTTGCCAGCCGGGCCATCTCGGCCGGCGAGCATGTTCATACGCACAACCTCGATATGGGGCCCGACAAGGGTGGATTCGCGCGGGATTACGCCATCGGGCAAGACGTCAAGCCAAGCCCGGCCCGACTGACAGCCCACTTCATGGGCATACAGCGTCCTGACGGCCGTGTGGCCACCCGCAATTACATCGGAGTGCTCTCCAGCGTCAACTGCTCGGCAACTGCGGCGCGCGCCATTGCGGACCATTTTTCCCGTCAGATCAATCCGCAGGCCCTGGCCGACTACCCGCAGGTCGATGGTGTGGTCGCGCTGACGCACGGCACCGGCTGCGGCATGGATAACGAAGGCCTGGGCATGCGCCTGCTCGAGCGCACGCTGGCGGGCTACGCCACCCACGCCAATTTCTGGGGCGTGCTGGTGGTGGGACTGGGCTGCGAGACCAATCAGCTCAACACCTGGTTGGCGCACAGCAGCCTGAGCGAAGGCGATCGGCTGCGGGTCTTCAACATTCAAGATACAGGCGGTACGCGCCAGACCGTTGAGAAAGGCATTGCCCTCATTCGTGAGATGCTGCCCAAGGCCAATGCGGTGCAACGTGTGCCGTGCGGCGCCGAGCACATCACGGTTGGCTTGCAGTGCGGCGGGTCCGACGGGTACTCGGGCATCAGCGCCAACCCTGCGCTTGGGGCGGCCGTCGATCTGCTGGTGGCTCACGGGGGCACCGCTATCCTCAGCGAAACCCCCGAAATTTATGGTGCAGAGCACCTGCTAACCCGCCGTGCAGTCAGGCCCGAGGTGGCCCACAAACTGGTCGAGCGCATCCGCTGGTGGGAGCAATACACCGCATCGAATGGCGGCGAGATGAACAACAACCCCTCGCCAGGTAACAAGGCAGGCGGACTGACCACCATCCTTGAAAAATCGCTCGGGGCGGTGGCCAAGGGCGGCACCGGCAATCTGCAGGCTGTTTATGAGTACGCCGAACCCGTACGCGAGCATGGCTTTGTGTTCATGGACACTCCCGGCTACGACCCGGTGAGTGCCACTGGACAAGTGGCCGGCGGAGCCAACCTGATCTGCTTTACCACCGGACGGGGCAGCGCCTACGGCTGCGCGCCAGCGCCAAGCCTGAAGCTGTCGACCAACAGCACCCTCTGGAAGCGACAGGAAGAGGATATGGATATCAATTGCGGTGACATCATCGACGGTCAATCGACCGTGGCCGAGATGGGCCAGCGCATCTTCGAACTGATGCTGCGCACCGCTTCGGGTGAGTCCACCAAGAGCGAGCGCCACGGCTATGGGCAAAACGAGTTCGTGCCCTGGCAAGTTGGTGCGGTGATGTGAGTCTGTCACGCCCCAATCGGGCTTTCTGCCCCGAGCAGGGGGCATGCATCAACCAGCCCGATTTCCAGATCTCTCCACGGATCGACCGAAAGATCTTATGAGTCAAACCCTCTCCGCATCAAACCTGCGAGCGTGGATCGCCCGCATCATCGAAAAGGCTGGCAGCCAGCCTGAGGAAGCCGGTCAGGTGGCCGACAACCTGGTCATGGCCAACCTAAGCGGCCATGATTCCCACGGCGTGGGTATGGTGCCGCGCTACGTCGACGCAGTGCTGGAGGGCGGCCTGTCCCCCAATACCGGCGTCAAGATTCTGGTTGACGCCGGCACGCTCATCAGCCTGGACGGCCAGCGCGGCTATGGCCAGATCACTGGAGCGCAGGCCATGGAACTGGGCATCACCAAAGCCCGGCAGCATGGCAGTTGTATCGTCAGCCTGGCCCGTTCTCATCATCTGGGCCGCATCGGTCACTTTGCCGAGATGGCGGTGGCTCAGGGTCTGGTGTCGCTGCATTTCGTCAACGTCATCTCTCGCCCGGTGGTGGCACCGTTCGGTGGCGGCGATGGTCGATTTGGCACCAACCCCTGCTGCATTGGCATCCCCATGAGCGGACGCGACCCCTTCATCCTGGACTTTGCCACCAGCCGCGTAGCCCAGGGCAAGATGCGGGTGGCTCACAACAAGGGCCA
>JBILUT010000062.1:0-7492 GCA_044370875.1 Polaromonas sp.
ACCGTCGGTGGCGATGCGCCGGTTCGTGTGCAGTCCATGACCAATACCGATACGGCCGATGCGATTGCCACTGCCATTCAGTGCAAGGAGCTGGCCCAGGCCGGCTCCGAGGTGGTGCGCATCACGGTCAATACGCCGGAGGCCGCAGCAGCAGTGCCCCATGTGCGTGAACAGCTCGACCGCATGGGGATCGATGTGCCCTTGGTGGGTGACTTTCATTACAACGGTCACCGACTGCTCAGCGAATTCCCGGCTTGTGCCGAGGCCCTCTCCAAGTACCGGATCAATCCGGGCAATGTGGGCAAGGGGGACAAGCACGACAAGCAGTTTGCGCAAATGGTCGAGGCGGCCTTGCGCTGGGACAAGCCGGTTCGCATTGGCGTCAACTGGGGCAGTCTGGACCAGGAACTGCTGGCCCAGATGATGGATGAAAACGGGCGCCGTCCCCGGCCCTGGAGCGCCCGACAGGTCATGTACGAGGCGCTCATCACCTCGGCCCTGCAGTCGGCAGCGCGGGCCGAGGCCCTGGGCATGCGCCACGAGCAAATTTTGCTGTCCTGCAAGGTCTCGGGCGTACAAGACTTGATTTCGGTTTACCGTGAGCTTGCACGCCGTACCGATCATGCCCTGCACCTGGGACTGACCGAGGCGGGCATGGGAACCAAAGGCACGGTGGCTTCCAGCGCAGCCCTGTCCATCCTGCTCCAAGAGGGCATCGGCGACACCATTCGGGTCTCTCTCACGCCGCAACCGGGCGAGTCGCGAACACAAGAAGTGGTGATTGCCTCTGAAATCTTGCAGGCCCTGGGCTTGCGGATCTTCGTGCCCAGTGTCACCGCCTGCCCGGGCTGCGGACGGACCACCAGCACCACCTTCCAGGAGCTGGCCAAGCAGATCGACGATTTCCTGCGTCTTCAGATGCCCGTGTGGCGCAAGCAGTACCCCGGGGTTGAAAACCTGAAGGTGGCGGTGATGGGCTGCATCGTCAACGGCCCGGGTGAAAGCAAGCACGCTGATATCGGCATCAGCCTGCCGGGTACGGGCGAGGCGCCGTCAGCGCCCGTCTTTATCGACGGTGAGAAACGCCTGACGTTGCGCGGCGAGGGCATCGCCCACGAATTTCAGCAGATCGTCGAGAACTACATCCAACGCCGCTTTGGCCAGCCAGCCTCGGTGGCGGCCGAACACTAAGAAAAGGCCACAGGCCCGTCTGCACACCATGGTTGAGAAACTGACAGCCGTCAAGGGCATGAATGACATCCTGCCGCCCGATTCGGCACGATGGGAATGGCTCGAAGACAAGGTCAGGGGCTTGATGGCCCGCTATGCCTACCGCAACATCCGTACGCCGATCCTCGAGCACACCCGGCTCTTCGTGCGCAGCATCGGAGAGGTGACCGACATCGTCGAGAAGGAAATGTATTCCTTCGAGGATCGCTCCGACAAACACGGCCAGGCCGATTCCCTGACCATGCGGCCCGAGAACACCGCCAGTGTGGTGCGGGCGATCACCGAGCACAACCTGCTCTACGACGGCGGCAAGCGCCTGTATTACATGGGGCCCATGTTTCGTCGCGAGCGCCCCCAGCGTGGCCGCTACCGCCAGTTCCATCAGATCGGTGCCGAGGCATTGGGCTTTGCTGGCCCCGATGTCGATGCCGAGCTGATTTTGCTGGCCGCTGCCCTTTGGCGCGAAATCGGGTTGAGCGATTGGCGGCTGGAGATCAACTGCCTGGGTCAGCCGCATGAGCGGGCGCGTCACCGCGAGCAACTCATTGCTTACCTCGAGCGACACATCGACCAGCTCGACGAGGAAGCCAGGCGACGGCTGCACAGCAATCCGCTGCGCATTCTCGACACCAAGAATCCGGCGATGCAGGACTTGGTCAATCAGGCACCGCGTCTGATTGACTTTCTCGAATCCGACTCGCTGGCGCATTTCGAAGGCCTGCAGTCCATGCTCGATGCAGGCGGGGTCTCCTGGTCTCTCAATCCGCGTCTGGTGCGCGGGCTCGACTACTACAACCTGAGCGTTTTCGAATTCGTTACCGACCGCCTTGGTGCCCAGGGAACCATCTGTGCGGGCGGACGCTATGACGGTTTGATCGCCCAGATGGGCGGGAAAGCCGCTCCGGCGGTGGGTTGGGCCCTGGGCGTTGAGCGGGTGCTTGAGCTGCTCAAGGAGCAAGGCGACGCCGGGCCCCAGCCGGCCCCAGATGCCTTTGCCATCGTGCCCGACGCCAATTCGGTGCCGCAGGTGCTGGCCTGCTTGCAGGCCTTGCGCCAGGCTGGTGTGAGCGTTCAGATGCATGCCCCGGCGGGCGGCCAGGCTGAGGGCATGGGCAGCATGAAGTCGCAGTTCAAGCGGGCCGATGCCAGCGGGGCGCGTTTTGCGCTGATCTTCGGTGCCGACGAACTGGACCAGGGCAGCGTGGCGGTCAAGCCCCTGCGCAGCTCCCAGGATCAGGCCCAGGTGCTAGAGCCCCTGTCGGCCGTGACGCGGTGGGCCGACCGCCTGCGCGCTGGTCGGTAAGCGCCGCAAGCGCTTTGGGCTGGCGCGCGCCCGCCCGCCTACAATGCCGCCTCTGCCCCAAAGCTCGGCTGCGGGCTCCGTCTACCCCTGTTTGACCTGGCGCCAGCGCGCCCTCCATCATGGCCAGTCCACTCGACCTCCAAGAGCAGGAACAAATTGAAGACATCAAGCATTTCTGGAAACGCTACGGAAATGCCATCACCTGGGCGCTGATCGTCGTGCTCGGTGCATTTGCCGCCTTCAATGGCTGGCAGTACTGGCAACGCAAACAGGGCGCCGAGGCGGGGGTCATGTACGACCAGGTTGAGGCGGCGGTGCAGGCGGGCGATGTCGCCCGCGTGGAACGGGCGCTGGCAGATATGAAGGACCGGTACGCTGGCACAACCTACGCCCATCAGGCGGCCTTGTTGGCCGCTCGCACTTTCTATGACAAGGGCAAGAGCAATGAGGCCAAGGCCGCCCTCGGCTGGGTCGCTGAAAAAGCCGGCGATGACGGATTGCGCGCGGTGGCCCGCTTGCGCCTGGCCGCTTTGTCGCTGGAGGCCAAGGCTTATGACGAGGCGCTGTCGCATTTGGCCGCCAGCATGCCCGCTTCTTTCGTCGCGCTCGCCCAGGACCGTCGCGGTGACGTCTATCTGGCCCAGGGCAAGACCGCCGAAGCACGGGCCGAATACCGCAAGGCGTATGACGGCCTGGAGGACTCGGTGGAGTACCGCCGACTGGTCGAGGTCAAGCTCAATGCCCTGGGTGTGGATGTGTCCCAGACCGCTGCTGAGGCCAAGAAATGAAGCGTGTCCTCATTGCCGCCGGATTGCTGGCACTGCTGGCTGCCTGTTCGACCGGCTCCCCGCGGCCGAAGCCGGCTGAGTTGCCCTCCCTGAGCCCGACCATCACGACCCGGCAGGCGTGGTCGCTGCGGCTACCGGCTATCGATTACCCGGCATCCGTGCAGGTCCATGGCGACCGACTGGTGATCGGCGCGGGCGATGGCACGGTGGTTGCTGTCGATGCGGGCTCAGGCCGTGAAATCTGGCGCGCCTCGGTGGGCGCCCCCCTGGCTGCGGGGGTGGGCAGCGATGGCAGTACCGTCGCGGTGGTGACCCGTAGCAATGAACTCGTGGCCCTGCGCGATGGCCGGGTCGCCTGGCGCCAGAGGCTGCCGGCGCAATCTTTTTCTGCGCCCCTGGTGGCCGGTGCCCGGGTGTTTTTGCTCACCGCTGATCGTGCCGTGACCGCCTTTGACGGTCAGGGTGGACAGCAGTTGTGGACGCAGCAGCGCCCGGGTGGCGACCCGCTGGTTCTGCGGCAGACCGGCGTCATGCTGCCGGTGGGCGACACCCTGCTGGTTGGCTTGGGTGGGCGTTTGTCGGGGCTGAACCCGGCCAATGGTTCGGTGCGCTGGGATGTGCCGGTGGCCACACCGCGCGGCATCAATGAAATCGAGCGTCTGGTGGATCTGGTTGGGCCGGCGGCTCGTCAGGGCCAGGTGGTTTGTGCCCGCGCCTTTCAAACCGCTGTGGCCTGTGTGGATGCCCAGCGCGGCGCGCTCCAGTGGAGTCGCTCCTCCGCCGGTGAGGTGGGGTTGGCCGCTGATGAGCGCATGCTGTTTGGCGCTGAGGCCGATGGGCAGGTGCAGGCCTGGCGCCTGGGCAACGGGGACCGCGTTTGGACCTACGACAAACTGCGTTTTCGTGACTTGACCGCCCCGCTGGTGATCGGCCGCTCGGTGGCGGTGGGTGATCTCCAGGGTTTCGTGCATCTGCTCTCCCGCGAAGACGGTTCGCCGCTGGGCCGCATCAGTACGGACGGAACAGCGGTTGTCGCCACGCCGGTGCTGGTTGGTCAGACCTTGGTCGTGGTAACCCGCTCGGGTGGCGTTTTTGGTTTCCTGCCTCAGTAAGCCCAGGCCCTTAGCCTCTGGACTTTCACAGCCCTTATGAAGCCGGTCATTGCCCTGGTGGGACGGCCCAATGTGGGCAAATCCACCCTGTTTAACCGGTTGACCCGTACGCGCGACGCCATCGTGGCCGATCACGCCGGACTGACCCGCGATCGCCACTACGGCAACGCCCGGTTGGGCACGCGATCCTTCATCGTCGTTGACACCGGTGGCTTTGAGCCTACGGCCGAGTCGGGGATTTATCGAGAGATGGCCCGTCAGACCCGGCAGGCGGTGGCTGAGGCTGATGTGGTGGTTTTCGTGGTTGATGCGCGAGAAGGCCTGTCGGCCCAGGATCACGACATCGCCGCTTACCTGCGCAAGTTGGGCAAGCCCACGGTGCTGGTGGCCAACAAGGCCGAGGGCATGAAGTCCGGTTCGCAGCTGGCTGAATTCTTTGAACTGGGGCTCGGTGAGGTGCTCCCCGTTTCAGCCTCGCACGGGCAGGGCGTGCGCAGCATGATCGAGGCGGCACTGGCACGGTTGCAGTGGGCCGAACCGGAGGACGAGGAGGCCGACCCGGGCGATGCCGGTGTGATCAGGCTGGCGGTCGCTGGGCGGCCCAACGTCGGTAAATCCACGCTCATCAATACCTGGCTCGGGGAAGAGCGACTGGTGGCCTTCGATCTGCCCGGTACCACCCGCGATGCGATACGGGTGCCCTTTGAGCGCGACGGTCGACGTTTCGAGCTCATCGATACGGCCGGTTTGCGACGCAAGGGCAAGGTCTTTGAGGCCATCGAGAAGTTTTCGGTGGTCAAGACCCTGCAGGCCATCGAAGGGGCCCATGTGGTGCTCTTGTTGCTCGATGCCACCCAGGGCGTGACTGATCAGGACGCTCACATCGCTGGCTTCATTCTGGAGAGTGGACGCGCGGTTGTTCTGGCCGTCAACAAGTGGGATGCGATCGACGCTTACCAGCGGCAAATGCTCGAACGCTCGATCGAAACTCGGCTGCCGTTCATGAAGTTTGCCTCTCTGCACCGGATTTCTGCCATCAAGCGCCAGGGGCTGGGGCCCTTGTGGACCTCCGTCGTCCAGGCCCATGGGGCGGCCTTTCGCAAGATGTCGACACCGGTGCTCACCCGTATGCTGCTGGAGGCGGTTGAGTTTCAGCAGCCGCAGCGCTCGGGCCTGTCCCGGCCAAAAATGCGCTATGCCCACCAGGGCGGCATGAATCCGCCGGTGATCGTCATTCACGGCAACTCCCTCGATCAGGTGAGCGCCTCCTACAAGCGTTACCTTGAGGGCCGGTTCCGCAAAGAATTTGACCTCGTCGGCACGCCCTTGCGGATCCAGATGAAGACCGCGCAGAACCCCTACGCCAAGCGGTCGTCGGACTGAGCCGATATCGCAACGGGCCCAGCCTGTGGTAATGTGGAGGTTCCCTTCATCCCTCGAACACGGAGAATATCGTGAGCAATAACAAAGGTCAGCTCTTGCAGGATCCGTTCCTCAACACCTTGCGGCGTGAACATGTGCCGGTCTCCATCTACCTGGTCAATGGCATCAAGCTGCAGGGCCAGATCGAGTCGTTTGACCAATATGTGGTGTTGCTGCGCAACACCGTGACGCAGATGGTCTACAAGCACGCTATATCGACCATCGTGCCCGGTCGGGCGGTCAATTTCTCAGCCTCCGAAGAAGGCCAAACGCCCTGAACGCGCCTTCCCTGCCGCCCAAATCTTCGCCGCCTGTCTTGTTGGTCGGCGTTGATTTGGGCCTGCCCCACTTTGACGCCGAACTGGCCGAACTGGGCCTGCTGGCCCAGACGGCCGGGCTCCATCCAGTTGCCCGTCTGACCTGCAAACGCAAGGCCCCAGATGCGGCTTTTTTTGTCGGTAGCGGCAAGGCCCAGGAAATCAAGGCGCTGGCTCAGGAGGCTGGTGCCACGGAGATCTTGTTCGATCAGGCACTCAGCCCAGCCCAGCAGCGCAACCTGGAGCGCAGCCTGGAGCTGCCGGTCAATGACCGCACCCTGCTCATTCTTGAAATCTTTGCGCAGCGAGCTCGCAGCCATGAGGGCAAGTTGCAAGTTGAGTTGGCGCGGCTGCAATACCTGTCTACCCGGCTGGTACGGCGCTGGTCGCACCTTGAGCGTCAGGCGGGCGGAGCCGGCCTGCGCGGTGGCCCTGGTGAAAAGCAAATTGAACTGGACAAACGCATGATCGGCGAGGCGATCAAGCGAACCAAAGAGCGTCTGGTTCGCATCAAGCGCCAGCGTCAGACCCAGCGCCGACAGCGCCAGCGGCGGGATGCCTTCACCGTGTCGCTGGTGGGCTACACCAACGCGGGCAAGAGCAGTCTGTTCAATGCGCTGGTCAAAGCCCGAGCTTATGCGGCTGATCAGTTGTTTGCCACGCTCGACACCACCACCCGGCAGCTATATCTGGGTCCGGCAGGTGAGGGGGTAGGCGGGGCAGACTGCTTCGTGACCTTGTCCGATACGGTCGGTTTTATTCGCGATTTGCCGCATGGCCTGATCGACGCCTTCGAGGCCACGCTGCAGGAAGCGGCGCAGGCTGACTTGCTGCTGCATGTGGTCGACGGGGCCAACCCCGATCATCCGGAGCAGATCGCCGAGGTGATCAAGGTGCTCGACGAAATCGGCGCCGGTCATCTGCCCCAGGTGCTGGTTTTCAACAAGCTCGACGCCATGGCCCCCCAGAACCGCCCGTTGAGCCTGCACCAGCGTCCGCACCCATCGGCAGCAGACTCCGATCTAGAGCGAATTTTTCTCAGCGCCCGGACCGGAGAGGGGCTGGGGGCTTTGCGCGAACTCTTGCTCAGGCATGCCACTTCGGCTGACGAGGCCGATATCGCCGGGGTGGAGACGGGGTTATGCCCGCCCTCGGCGGGCAGGCGCCGCGGTTTAGGCACAATGTCAGTTACAGAATAAAAATCGTACTCCGACCATCATGAAGCTCAATCCTGTGCTGCAGTCGTTCGTGGCTTGGCCACAGCGCCTGGTTCTGCGCGTGCGTGGCATGTTCAATCTCAACGATTCGCGTTGGGGTCGG
>JBILUT010000063.1:0-7458 GCA_044370875.1 Polaromonas sp.
TTGATGCTTTCTGCAATTTTTGTCAGCCTGCCGACTGCGGGCCTGCTGTTGGGACTGCCCTGGCTCGGACTTCTGGTTGGAGCTGTTTTGGTTCCTATGGCCGAGCGGCTCTTTAAGGCGCAAATTGCAGGACGTGCCATTGGTTCGGTCTGGCTCCTTAGATTTTTGATGGCTGCTGTGATTGGCCAGGTTGTGACCTTGTCTTTTGTGGCCGGCACGATGTCGTTTGACCAGTGGCTGTGGCTGGCCTTGTCGACGGGCTATGTCAGTGGCGGCACGGGTATCGTGTTGGCTCATGAACTGGGCCACCGACGGGCGTGGACTGATCAGTGGATGTCGCGTGTGCTTTTGTCGCTGGTGGCCTGGGGGCCTTACCGCATTGAGCACAACCGTGGCCATCACCGTGATGCGGCAACCTTTGACGATCCTGCGACATCGCGTGCCGAGGAATCTCTCTACAGATTTATGCCACGTTATTGGCGTGGCGTGTATGTCAACGGATGGCGGCTGAGCCATCATCCGGCGTCGCGGTGGCATGAGGCCGGGGTACTGATGGGGATCACTGCCCTGGTGGCCCTGGGTTTGGGCCTGTTTGCCGGGGTCAGTGCCTTGACGTTTTGGGCTGTCCAAGCCGCAACCGCCATTTTTTTGGTGAGCGCAGTGGACTACATCGAGCACTGGGGCTTACGGCGCCAAGTGACCGATTCTGGCTTGGAGCGCATGGGCCCCGCCCACACGTGGGACTGTGCCAATGGTTTGAGCGAAGCGCTGCTTTTTAATCTGCCCCGGCATTCGCATCATCACCTGGCGCCGAGTCTTCAGGGCCATGAGTTGCAGCACACGCCGGCTTCGCCGCAGATGCCCACAGGCTATGCGGGTATGGTTCTCATGGCTGCTGTGCCCTGGATCTGGTTCCGTGTGATGCAGCCCAGGCTCTTGGCTTTTCGGCAAAGCGCATCGATACCGCGTGCCGAGTGACTCGCAAGATTGTTTGGCAGCACCGGACGTACATGCCGATCCGACACTCTAAAGAGCATCACGACGCAGTTGGCCTGTCCCCTGACGGCGTTCTGGCTGTTTGAATTTTTAGAGGTCTTTCAGCGCTGCCTGCACCTGCCGAGCGAACCGATCCTCGTCGGCGAGGGCATGGGCATTAAGCAGCGCCAGCTTGACCAGAAAGAGTTGAGCCTTGTCGGGCCCGGCCTGGTCGATGGCCTCGGCCAGCGTGTCATACACGGTCTCCAGTCCATCGATAGAAAGAGCTTGGCTCAGAGCTTGGGCATGGTGCTCGGTCACGGCAGGGTCCTCATGAGGGTAGGGCGCAGGCCAGTGCAGCTTGTAGCCGACCCGCGTCCAGCTTAAGCCAGCGGGCGCAGACGTGCTGGTCGGGGCGCAGCAGGTAGGCGCCGCCTGGCTGGGTGATGCCGTAGTGCTGGCGCCATTGGCCCGCGGTGTCGGCCAGGATCTGATCGGCACCGGCAACCGGCTGTGCAGTCCCGATGGCGGTGACCCGGATCGGGATGCCTCGGCGTCGTACAGCGGCCACCGTGTCTTGCAGAGCTTCAGGCAGGTCTGAGTCCCAAAAGATCAGCAGATCAAAGCCGCCGCCGAGATGGTCCAGCAGGTAATCATCGTCACCCAGCTTGATGTTCTTCGGCGGTGCGCCGTGCCCCGGGCCGCTGGTGAACCGGGCGTCGTCATCGTCGACGCTGTTGAGGCGCGAGTCGGTGTATTCGTGCGGACGCGAGGTGCGCCAGTGGTAGAGCGGCCGCACGAAGTCGTGCTGCAGCGAGAGCGACAGCACCGCATCGCGGAGCAAGCGAAAGCCGGCGCTGGGCGGGGCCATGAAGCGGGTGCTCTTGCCTGATTCAGCAATGATCTCGCGCGCCGCGCCCACACGTTCAGCGCTGTGGTTGGCCAATAGCGCAGGACCAGCCAGCCCTTTGACCACAAAGGCCAGGTGCCAGCCTAACGACTGCGCGTCCTGAAACGCGGTGTTAGCTCCGCGTACCCCAAAGATGGGTAACAGGTGCGCCGCATCGCCGGTGAAGATCACGCGCCCATGCACAAAGTCGGGCAGCGTCAGCGTGCGCGCCGAATACACCGAGGACCAGTCCAGTTCCCAGGGCAGCCCCGGGTGGCCGATCATGGCTAGTTGTGCATCGATGCGAGCCTTGAGCGATTCGGCCTGCAAGGCTTCTTCGGGGGTCTCGCCGGGCGGCAATTGGTAATCCACGCGCCAGATACCGCCGGGCTCTCGGTGCATCAAGATGGTGTTGCCCGGGTTCCATTCGGGGTCAAAGAAGGCCAGTCTTTCGGTGGGCAAGGGCAGATCAACCTTGATGTCGGCAATCACAAAGAAGCCTTCGTAGGACGTACCTTCCATTTCAAGATTCATCGCACTTCGAATGCCGGAACGCCCGCCATCGGCGGCCACCACCCAAGTGCTTGGCAGGCGGTAAGGCCCTTCGGGCGTGTCGACCTCAAGCACCGCATGGTCGATCTTTTGATTGACGCTCAGAACCTTGTTGCCCCACCGAAAGTCGATCAGTGGATGGGCCTTGCAGGCCTCGTACAGGTACTGCTCCAAAAGCTGTTGCTGGATGTTGATGATCGGCCAAAAGCGATCGTGTTCATCGTGTGGGGCTTCCATGCGAAAGACGCGCTGGCCCCTGTAGAAGGAATTGCCGTAGCGCCAGGGCAAGCCGTCTGCGCTGATGCGATCGGCCACGCCGGCTTGCTGCAAGATCTCCATCGAGCGGCGGGTGAAGCAGATGGCCCGGCTGCCTTGCGAGAGCTGCAACTCGGCCGTCAGCACCACACTGCTGACGCCGTGCCGAGCCAGTTCCAGCGCGGTCACCATACCCGCCGGTCCAGCACCGACGATCACCACCTGCTGGCGTTCTTGGCGGCTGTGTGCCGAGGGCAACCAGGGCGAGAAGACCTCGTAGCGGTAGTAGATGGAGGGCCGGGGCTCTGTGCTGGGGGTATGCATGGTCGAAGACGCCAGATCGGCCTGTGTTACCCAGCCATTATTGCGGCGTGACTGCGCGGTGACGCCGCCTTATGCTTTTTGAAAGTCACCACGCTCCATCCACCACGACACCGCAAAGCCGGCCACCAGGCCCCAGAATGCAGCGCCGATGTTGAACAGCCCGATATCAGCTACCGTGACCAGCAGGCTGACCAGAGCCCCGAGCGAAAAGCGCCCCGCTCCGAACGAAGCGACGAATGCGCCCTGCAAAACGCGCAGCATGGCCAGGCCGCCGAGCACCATGATGAATTCCTTGGGGGCCGCCAGCATCAGGCCTGTGAAGGTGGGCGCCATCAATCCAAAAAGCACGGCCAGCATGCCGAACATCAGGGCGCCGCTGTAATGGCGAGATTTTTCGCCCGATGAGGTCAACAGCCCGTTGGTTGGGCCGGTTAGGCAGGTACTCACCGCACCACAAGCCGCACTGATTGCAGCGCCCACGCCGCAGGCTACCGCGATCATGTTGACAGGCGGCTCATGTCCGGCGTTTTTGAGCACGGCCACGCCCTGACCGTTTTGCACCACCAGCACCGTGATGGCCAGCGGCACCACCAGTTCCAGCATGGCCGCAAAAGTCCAGCTGGGTGCGGTGTACACCGGTTGCGCCAGCCCCAGGGTGGCCATGTCCGTCGCGTCAAGCCGCCCCGAGACTGCCACTGCCAGGACGCCCACGAGCAAGGCGCCGATCACCGGCGGCATCCGTCGCCCCCAGTCGGCTCGGGCCGAGAGCAACAGGAACACGGCCACCATCGGCGCAGCGATGGCCACATCGCTTTGCAGCGCCCGTACGATGTCCAGGCCAAAGCGCAAGAAGACCCCGGCCACCATGCCCATCACGATCGGCATGGGCAGGGCAGCCATGACCCGTTTGACCCAACCGGTCAGGCCCAGCAGCAGGATCAGGGCGCTGGTGACATAAAAGGCACCGACCACCTCGGCAAAGCTCAGGTGCTGCAGGGCTGGCCCCACCAGAACCGTACCGGGAATCGTCCAGCCAAAAGCCAGCGGCATGGTGTAGCGCCGGCTCATGATGAGTGAGATCACACCATTGATGAAAAAGACGGCGAACACCCACGAAGCCAGTTCGGCCGCCGACAAGCCGCCCGTAGTGCCCACCGACAAGATGATGGCCACTGGCCCGGTGGCCGCGAAAATAAAACCGATCAGGGCATTGACAAAGTAGGTGCCGCCAAAATCGGACCAAATCTGGCGCAGGCTGCGGGGGGCGACTGCGGGTGATTCCAGGTGATTGAGCAAGATGAGGGCCTCTTGAGCTGCGCAACAGACTCAGGGTACCAAACTTTGCCAACCGGTCTTAGTCCCCGCTGGGCTACCGTCATCGCTGCGGATCATCGCTGCCGCATGAAGCCGGTGCCCTCCTGGCGTCAAGTTCGGCAGGCCTTGGTCTTAGCGTGCTGTGCGGCTGCTCAGGGTGACCCCGTCAGGCAGCTTGGTTTCCGGTGGCGGCAACTCCAGGCGTTGGATCACCGGCCCGCGACGATCGGCCGCCAACTCGGCATGTCGTGGGCCGACCGATCGCAACATCACGCCCTCGTGAATCAGCGATCCCACCCAATAGGGTTTGGCTGCTTGGCCATCCACAGCCAACAGGGCCACTCCGCTGCGGCCCTGCGTGATCACGCCACGCAGTTCGTAGCGGCTACCGGTGGCCCCGGCTACCGACTCGCCGGCCCCAGGCGCAGCGCCCAGCCAGCTTGCAATCTGGGCCGACTTGACTTGTGGCACGGCCTGGGCAGTGGCTGACGCGGCGAGCACAGGTGCAGGCTGTGGAGGCGCTTCGGTGAGTTTGAGGCCCCAGAACACCACGCTCAGCCCGATCAGACCCCAGACCATCGAGGTCAAGACTGACATCAGAATGCGCGCCTGCGACAGCATGCGCGAATTATGATCAAGTCGATGTCTATAAAGAAAGCTCATGCGCCACTGAATGCAGCCCAATCGCGCGTGCAGCGGGGCTTTACCCTGATCGAGCTCATGGTGGTGCTGGTCATCATTGGCGTACTGGCTGCGCTGATCGTGCCCAATGTGCTCGACCGTGCTGATGACGCACGCGTCACCGCTGCACGTACTGACATTGCCAACATCCAGCAGGCGCTCAAGCTCTACAAGCTCGACAACCAGCGCTATCCCACGGCCGAGCAGGGGCTGCAGGCCCTGGTCAGTCGCCCGAGCGTGGGGCCCGAGGCACCCGCCTGGCGCGCCACCTTGGATAAGTTGCCCAACGATCCCTGGGGCCGTCCCTACCAGTACATGAACCCGGGGCTCAAGGGCGAGGTTGACGTGCTGTCGCTGGGGGCAGATGGCCAGCCAGGCGGTGAAGGCAAGAACGCCGACATCGGCTCCTGGCAATAGCTTGGACCGCAGCCAGAAAGTTCCCAGGTGTCGTTTGAAGACGGTCCTCAGAAGGCCTGCGGCGCTGGCCAGCGCGGACTGACGCTGGTCGAGGTGATGGTGGCGCTGGCTATCGTGGCGGTGGCCCTGGCCGCCGGGCTGCGTGCCAGTGGGGCTCTGCTCAGCCAAGCGCAGCGGCAGAGCGAACAATTTTTGGCGCAGCTGTGCCTTGAAAACGAATGGGTGCGCTGGCGTCTGTCCAGCCCGGCATCGGGCATCGCGTCTATGAACTCGCAATGCGAGCAAGGGGGTCAGCGCTTTTCCGTGAACTGGGTGGTCAATGCCACTGCGAATCCAAATTTCTGGCGCATAGAGGCCCGCGTGGAAAGCGCCGACCGCCGACCGCTGCTGAACGTGACCACGGTCATGGGGCGCCCATGATTGAACGCGAATTAGCGCGCCAACTGGTTGAGCTCGATGATGGGCAGCAACACCGCCAGTACGATGAGCATGACCATGCCGCCCATGACGACGATCAGCAGCGGCTCCAGAATGGTGGCCAGCTGCAGGGCTCTGCGCTGGACCTCACCACTGAGTTGCACCGCGGCGCGCTGCAGCATGGTCGGCAGCGTGCCGGTTTGTTCGCCCAGCCGCGCGAACAGGGTCAGCAAGCTTGGAAATCGTGGGTGCGCCGCCAGGGCAGATGCCAGCGGAGCGCCCTCGCGCACCAGTACCAAGGCCTCTCGCGCATCGTGTTGCATGGCCCGGTTGTTGAGCGTGTCGGCCGCCGCTTGTAGCGCCCGCAAGATGGGCACTCCTGCTGCTGCAAGCATGGCCAGCGTGGCGGCAAAGCGTGCTGCGTTGTAGCCCCGCGTAAGCCGACCGATCAGCGGCAAGCGCAACCAGGCTGCATCAAACGCCAGTCGCAGCGTCTCATTTTTCAGGGCTTGTCTCAGGGCTACCGAACCACCGGAGACCAGCAGCAACGCCCACAGGCCCCAGGCCCGCACCGCCTCACTCAGAGCCAGCATCATCACGGTGAGAACGGGCAGGGCTCGCTTGCTGCCGGTGAACACCTCGGCCACCTGGGGCACCACCGTGCCCAGCAGGAAGATGACGATGGCGATCGCCACCACGGTCACCACGGCCGGATAAAGGGCTGCCCCCATCAGCTTGGCGCGCAGGGCCAGGGCCTCTTCAAGGTCGGCCGCCAGACTCTCCAGCACCCGCGCCAGCTCACCGCTCTGTTCGCCGGCGGCGATCACAGCGCGGTAGGTCGGATCAAATTCTCGCGGAAACTGTGACATGGCCTTGGCCAGGCTGGCGCCAGCATTGATTTCGGCGCGCAGGCCGACCACGACGCGCTGCCGGCGCTTGTCCTCCGTGTCGTCGGCCAGAACCGTAAGCACCCGCTCGATCGGCAGCCCGGCTGACACCAGACCCGCGAGCTGGCGGGTCAAGATGGCCAAGCTGGCCGCGTTGTAGGCGCGGCTTGGCCACAGATCGCGCTTGAGCCAATGGACGTTCTGACCCTCTGCGGCCTGTACCGCCTCGATCTGCATCGGTACCAGTCCGCGGCTGCGTAACATGGCGCGAGCAGCGCGGGGCGAGTCGGCCTCGATCACCCCGTGGCTGTCTTTGCCCTGCTCGTCGACGGCTTCATAAGAAAAGGCGGGCATGGTGTGAGCTGGGGACGCAGTGCTGCGGTCGCAGGCGCTAGTCGCGCGTGACGCGGATGAGCTCTTGCAGGGAGGTGATGCCCGACTGCACCAGGCGTTGCCCATCGTCGCGCATCAGGCGCATGCCCGCCTCGATGGCGGCGCTGCGAAGGCTCGATTCGGTGGCGCGATCGTGGATCAGACTGCGGATCGTGTCATTGGTGACCAGCAATTCAAACACCCCCGTGCGCCCGCTGTAACCGCTTTGCCCGCATGCGCTGCAGCCCTGACCCCGGCAGGCTGTGCAGAGCTTGCGAACCAGACGCTGGGCCAGAACGCCCAGCAAGGATGAGCTAAGGAGAAAAGGCTCCACGCCCATGTCGGTCAGGCGAGTGACTGCGCTTGAGGCGTCGT
>JBILUT010000064.1:0-7365 GCA_044370875.1 Polaromonas sp.
TCGTCAACTCGCGGCCAACCGGGGCACCATCCTGATGGTGGGTACCAAGCGGCAGGCCCGCGAGATTCTGGCCACCGAGGCCCGTCGTGCCGGCGTGCCCTATGTGGACCAGCGCTGGCTCGGCGGTATGTTGACCAATTTCAAAACCGTCAAGTCGTCGATCAAGCGGCTCAAGGAGATGAAGGCTCAACAGGAAGCCGGTCTTGACGCCATCAGCAAGAAAGAGCAACTCAATTTCTCGCGCGAAATTGAAAAGCTCGAGAAGGATATTGGCGGTATTCAGGACATGACCAGTCTGCCTGATGCAATCTTTGTGATCGATGTCGGCTTTCACAAGATCGCTGTGGCCGAGGCCCAGAAGCTGGGCATCCCGCTCATCGGTGTGGTCGATTCCAACCATTCGCCCGAGGGCATCGACTACGTGATCCCCGGCAATGACGATTCGGCCAAGGCGGTGGCGCTGTACGCACGCGGCATTGCCGACGCCATCCTTGAGGGGCGTGCCCAGGCGGTCAACGAGATCGTCAAGCCGGCCGATGCGGAGGACGAATTTGTCGAGGTGGAAAGCGCCAGCTGAGATCCTGCGCTGATCGACGCAACAAGGGGCTCACGTAGCCCCTTTTTTTCAAATCCTGACCTCTGCTTTTCAGGCGGGCAGGTCCATGAAATCGCAAGTTTTTAGGAGATAGGAAGATGGCAATCACCGCAAGCATGGTCGCTGAATTGCGCGCCAAGACAGACGCTCCCATGATGGAGTGCAAGAAAGCCCTGACCGAAGCCCAGGGTGACATGGCGAAGGCCGAGGAACTGCTGCGGGTCAAACTTGGCAGCAAGGCGGGCAAGGCCGCGTCCCGTGTCACCGCGGAGGGCGTGGTGGCCGTGCACATGGAGGGCGGCGTTGGCGCGCTGGTCGAGGTCAACTGCGAGACCGATTTCGTGACCAAGAACGACAGCTTCTTGGCGCTGACCCAGGCCGTTGCTGTGGGTGTGGTTCGTTCTAACCCCGCCGATGTGGCTGCCGTTGGCGGCCTGCCCTTTTCGCTTGACGGTTTTGGACCGACGCTTGAGGATGTTCGCAAGGGGCTGATCGGCAAGATCGGTGAGAACATGTCCGTGCGGCGCTTCAAGCGCTTCGCTGCCGGCCACAAGCTGGCAGCCTATCTGCATGGCACTCGCATCGGTGTGGTGGTCGAATACGAAGGGGACGAGGCGGCGGCCAAGGACGTTGCGATGCATGTGGCTGCGATGAAGCCGGTCTCCTTGACCAGTGCCGACGTGCCGGCCGAGCTGATCGAGCGCGAGCGTTCAGTGGCCACTGCCAAAGCCGCGGAGTCGGGTAAGCCAGCGGAGATTGCCGCCAAGATGATTGAAGGCTCGGTGCAGAAGTTCCTCAAGGAGGTGTCCCTCTTTAACCAGCCCTTCGTCAAGAACGACAAGCAAACCGTTGAGCAGATGCTCAAGGAAAAGGGCACCCGGGTTCATGGCTTTACCCTGTATGTGGTGGGCGAGGGGATCGAGAAGAAGGTCGACGATTTTGCCGCCGAGGTGGCTGCTCAGGTCGCTGCGGCCAAGGGGGCTTGATCGCTGCCTTGACTGAGGCGCTAAACTTCGGGTCAACTCCCGCAGTGTCCATGCCAGCCTACTCACGCATCTTGCTCAAGCTCTCCGGTGAAGCTCTCATGGGAGATGATGCGTTTGGCATTAACCGGGCCACCATCGTTCGAATGGTCGAAGAGGTCGCCGAAGTCACCCGCATGGGTGTGCAGGTGGCAGTCGTCATTGGTGGCGGCAACATCTTCCGAGGTGTGGCGGGTGGGTCGGTGGGCATGGATCGTGCCACGGCTGATTACATGGGGATGCTCGCCACGGTCATGAACTCGCTGGCGCTGGCAGACACCATGGACAAGGCGGGTCTGACGGCCCGAGTCATGTCGGCCATTGCCATTGAGCAAGTGGTTGAACCCTATGTCCGACCCAAGGCCCTGCAGTACCTCGAGGAGGGCAAGGTGGTGATTTTTGCTGCGGGCACCGGCAATCCCTTCTTCACCACTGACACAGCGGCCGCGTTGCGCGGGGCCGAAATCGGTGCGCAGGTGGTCCTCAAGGCCACCAAGGTTGATGGCGTTTACACCGCCGATCCCAAGAAAGATCCCTCGGCCACGCGCTATGCATCCATCACCTTTGACGAGGCCATGAGCCGTAACCTGGAGGTCATGGACGCCACCGCCTTCGCCCTTTGTCGTGACCAGAAGCTGCCGGTCAAGGTGTTTTCCATCTTCAAGAGCGGCGCCCTCAAGCGGGTGGTCCTCGGTGAAGATGAGGGCACCCTGGTTCACGTCTGACTTTTCCTTATCGCTTTACCGATCATGAGCATTCAGGACATCAAGAAGAACGCTGAACACAAGATGCAGCAGTCGGTCGAGGCCTTCAAATCGAGCCTGACCAAGGTTCGCACCGGTCGAGCCAACCCGGGTTTGCTCGATACCGTGCAGGTCGAGTACTACGGTTCCATGTTGCCTATCAGCCAGGTGGCCAATGTGTCGCTCCTCGATGCCCGCACGATTGGCGTGGCGCCCTGGGAAAAGGGCATGGGAGCCAAGATCGAGAAAGCCATCCGCGATTCGGACCTCGGGCTCAATCCGGCGTCCCAGGGCGATTTGATTCGGGTTCCTATGCCTCCAATGACCGAGGAGCGACGCAAAGAGCTCACCAAGGTGGTTCGCGGCGAGGGCGAGCACGCCAAGATCGCCATCCGAAATTTACGCCGCGATGCCAACGAGGGTGTGAAGAAGCTGGTTAAAGACAAGCAGGCCTCAGAGGATGATGAGCGCCGGGCCCAGGATGACATCCAAAAGTTCACCGATCGATACATCGCCGAGGTGGACAAATTGGTGACGTCCAAAGAACAGGACATCATGGCGGTCTGAGGACCGCCGCGTTCCGCATCCATGCTACGGCAGCGCATCATCACTGCCGTGATCCTGCTGGCAGTCTTTCTGCCGGCCCTCTTCTATCCCGATACCCGGCCCTTTTTTGCCTTGACGCTGCTCTTGATGGCTGCTGCCGCCTGGGAGTGGGGGCGCTTGAATGGTTTGGGTCGAGCCGTGGCCTTCGCGTTTGGCCTGCTCTTCGTGTCGGTCTGTGCCGTCTCCTGGTTGGCGGGTCTTCTCGATCGCAATCTTTCCGGTTTGTGGAGTTTGACCGGCCTGATCTGGGTCTTGGGCGGCGGCTTGCTGCTGGCCCGAGGACAGACAGCCTGGCACCATCTCAGTCAGGTTTTGCGTTGTGCTCTGGGACTGCTTGTGCTCTGGGCCGCTTGGCTGGCGCTGGTGCAGGCGCGGACCATGGGCGTTGACATGCTCCTTTCGGTGCTGACTTTGGTCTGGATGGCTGATGTTGCGGCTTATTTCGCAGGCCATGCGTGGGGCGGGCGGCTCATTGAACGCAAGCTGGCTCCGGCCATCAGTCCCGGCAAGACCTGGGAGGGGGCATTGGGCGGTGCGCTTGCGGTGTTGTTGCTCGGCCTGATTTGGTCAGCTGCAGAGACGCGGCTTGAATGGCCGATGGCTGAGCGCGGACTGCATGGCCAGTTGCTCGATCGTCATGGCGGCATCGTGATGGCTTTGGCCCTGCTTTTTCTTACAGCGATGAGCGTCGTCGGCGATTTGTTCGAGTCTCTGCTCAAGCGCAACGCGGGTGTCAAGGATTCCAGCCGGTTGCTGCCTGGTCATGGTGGGGTGCTCGACCGAGTCGACGCTTTGCTGCCCGTCTTGCCTCTGGCCATGATGCTCTTGAGCTATCGGGGGCCGGGCACATGAAGCAAGGCATCACGATCCTGGGATCGACCGGCTCCATCGGCGTCAATACGCTCGATGTGGTGGCCCGGCATCCGGATCGTTTTGAGGTTTTTGCGCTCAGCGCGGCCACTCGAACGGACCTCATGTTTGAGCAATGCCAGCGCTTCGAGCCGGTTCATGCGGTGATGAGCGATCCTGCCGCCTCTCGGGATCTGCAAGATCGTCTTCGCGCCGCTGGCCTGAAGACCCAGGTTCTCGCCGGCGCCGACGCGCTCGATCGCATCGCCAGTGACGAGCGTGCTCCCATCGTCATGGCGGCGATCGTCGGCGCGGCCGGCCTGCCAGCCTGTTTGTCGGCGGCACACGCCGGTAAGCGCCTCTTGCTGGCCAACAAAGAGGCGCTTGTCGTCGGCGGCGAAGTTTTTCTATCGGCAGTTCGCACAGGCGGTGCCAAGCTGCTGCCCATTGACAGCGAACATTCGGCCATCTTTCAGTCCCTGCCGGACGATCCGCAGACCTGGCCGGCCCGGGTTGAAAAAATCATCTTGACCGCATCGGGCGGTCCTTTTCGAGAACGGGATCTCTCGACGCTGCATGAGGTGACGGTCGAGCAGGCCTGCAAGCATCCCAACTGGGTGATGGGGCGCAAGATTTCGGTGGATTCGGCCACCATGATGAACAAGGCCCTGGAGGTCATCGAGGCGCGCTACCTGTTTGGCATGCAGCCCAACCAGATTGAGGTGGTCATTCATCCGCAGAGCATCATTCATTCATTTGTGCAGTACCGCGACACCTCGGTGGTCGCGCAAATGGGCACGCCGGACATGCGAGTGCCTATCGCCTATGGGCTGTCCTGGCCAGAGCGGGTCCATTCAGGCGCCCAAGCCTTGGATTTCAGGGCCTTGCCAGCGATGACCTTTGAGGCGCCCGATCCGCAGCGTTTTCCCGGTCTGCAGCTGGCCTGGCAGGTGCTGGACGGACCGATCGGCAGCACCGCGGTGCTCAATGCGGCCAACGAAGTTGCGGTGCAGGCCTTCCTCGATCGCCGCATTCGATTTGATCAGATTCACGCGATCAATCGGGACGTGCTGGAGGGCTGGTCGCCGCCAGTGGTCAGCGGTTTGGCGGACCTGCTCGATATCGATGCCCGCGCGCGCGAGCGGGCCCAGGCTCTGTTGCGAAGGCACGCTCACTCATGACAACGGTCCTGGCCTTTCTGATTGCGCTGGGTCTGCTGATTGCCATTCATGAGTACGGACATTACCGCGTCGCGCTGGCCTGCGGTATCAAGGTGCTTCGGTTTTCTATCGGCTTTGGACGGCCGATCATCCGATGGCGCCTGACGGGCAAGCCCACCGAATTTGTCATCGGCATCGTGCCGCTGGGGGGCTATGTGAAGATGCTCGACGAGCGTGAGGGTCCGGTCGATGCTGCCGAGCTTCATCAGGCCTTCAATACCCAGCCGCTGCGATCGCGCGCTGCAGTTGTCGCCGCCGGACCGCTGGCCAATCTGATTTTGGCCGTGGTTCTTTATGCGGCTGTCAGTTGGATCGGCGTCGAGGAGCCTCGGGCGATTGTGGCCACACCTCCAGCGGGTTCGCTGGCCGAGGTCGCCGGCTTGCGCTCTGGAGAGCAGGTGGTCGAGACCTCCATCGAGGGGCAGGCCCCCGAGCCTGTTCGTTCCTTTGATGACTTGCGCTGGCAACTGGCGAGGGCAGCCCTGGAGGGGCGGGCCTTGACGCTTACGGTACAGGCCCAGGCCGATCGAGCGAGCACCCGGGATGTTGTTCTCGACTTGAAGAGTCTGGAGGGGGCGGAAGTCAATGCAGCCTTTTTCCGCCAGGTGGGCCTGGTCGGCACCTACAGCAGACCAGTGATTGGGTCTTTGCAAGCCGGAGGGGCCGCCGAGCAGGCAGGTTTGCAGCCGGGCGATCTGGTACTGCGCATCGATGGCCGGGGCATTAATGATGCGGTGCAACTGCGCGAACTGATACGCCGCTCCGATCAGGGGCAAACCCAAACCTGGCAAGTCGAGCGCCAGGGGCGTTTGCTTGAGCTGCCGGTGCGACCCCAGATACGCCAGGAAGAGGGGGGCTTGCGCCTGGGGCGCATCGGGGCCTTCTTGGGCGAGGCTCCGCAGATGGTGCTGGTCCGCGAGGATCTACCGGGAGCCCTGTGGGAGGGGTGGACCCGGACCTGGGAAATTAGCGTCCTAACCCTGCGCATGCTGGGCAAGATGATCCTCGGAGAGGCTTCCCTGAAAAACCTCAGTGGGCCGCTGACCATTGCCGATTACGCCGGTAAGTCGGCCAGTCAAGGATTGACGGCTTACCTCTTGTTTCTGGCCATGATCAGCGTGAGCCTGGGGGTGCTCAATCTGCTGCCTCTGCCTATCCTCGATGGAGGGCACCTGATGTATTATCTTTGGGAGTTTCTGTCGGGGCGAAGCCCCTCTGAGGCGGTGATGGAGCGCTTGCATCGATTGGGCGTGGCCTTGCTTGCTGCGCTGATGTTCGTCGCCTTGTTTAACGACATCGTTCGTCTGCTGAACTGAGTGCAGATTGCGGCACTTGCCTTTTTCTGAGTTTCCATGAACCAAGTTCTCCAACGTTTGAAGCTGCGCTCGGGTTCCTTTTTGGTGGCCGGTTTGTTGGCATCGGCCTTGTCGTGGGCAGTCGACCCCTTTGTCGTGCGCGACATTCGGGTTGAGGGCTTGCAGCGCGTGGAGCCGGGCACTATCTTCGCCTCTATTCCGCTGCGAGTGGGTGAAACCTTCACCGATGAGAAAGGCTCGGCAGCCATTCGGGCGCTGTTTGGTCTGGGCTTGTTCAAAGACGTCCGCCTTGAGGTCAGCGGCGATGTTTTGGTGGTGGTGGTTGAGGAGCGCCCCGTTGTCGCTGATGTCAGCTTTGTAGGCATCAAGGAATTTGACAAGGACGTGTTGCGCAAGGCGCTGCGCGAGTCCGGCCTTTATGAGGGTCAGCCCTTCGATCGGGCGCTGGCCGACAAGGCCGAGCAGGAGCTCAAGCGCCAGTACATCAACCGAAGCCTTTACGGTGCGCAGGTGGTGACCACCGTGACCCCGATCGAGCGCAACCGGGTCAATCTGACCTTCACGGTTACGGAGGGGCAGGTCGCCAAGATCAAGGAATTGCGGATCGTGGGTGCCAAGGCCTTCAAGGAGAGCACCCTGCTCGACCTGTTTGACCTCAATACGGGCGGCTGGCTCAGTTGGTACACCAAGTCGGACCGTTACTCGCGGGTCAAGCTCAATGCCGATATCGAGACGCTGCGCTCCTACTACCTGACGCGGGGCTATCTCGACTTTCGCGTCGACTCCACGCAAGTGGCGATCGCGCCTGACCGGCAGCAGATTCTGGTGACGATCAACATCACCGAAGGAGAGCGTTTTGTCGTTTCGGGCATCACTCTTGGCGGCAATTACCTTGGGCGCGATGACGAATTCAAGGCGCTGGTGACCATCAAGCCCGGTCAGCCTTACAACGCCGATCATGTGGCCCAGACCACCAAGGCTTTTACGGACTATTTCGGTCGGTTTGGTTATGCC
>JBILUT010000065.1:0-7324 GCA_044370875.1 Polaromonas sp.
GGCGCGGCCCCGCTCTTGCGCAGCGCCGCCTCACCCTTGCGCAGTTCCTCTTCCTTGCGAAAACGCACCTGCGTGGAAATATCCGGACGGCTTACACCAAGCGTGCCCGACTCGCCGCAACAGCGCTCGCTCTTGAGCACGTTCGGCCCCACCAGCGCCTTGACGGTTTTCATGGGTTCTTGCTGCTTCATCGGGCTGTGGCAGGGATCGTGGTACAGATAGCCCTGCCCACCTTGCAAGGTAATGCCCTTCTCAAGAAGGTATTCGTGGATGTCGACGATACGGCAGCCCGGAAAGATCTTGTCGAACTCATACCCCTGCAATTGGTCGAAGCAGGTGCCACAACTCACAACCACCGTCTTGATGTCCAGGTAGTTGAGCGTGTTGGCCACTCGGTGAAACAGCACGCGGTTATCGGTGATGATCTTCTCAGCCTTGTCAAACTGCCCGCTGCCTTTTTGCGGGTAGCCGCAACACAGGTAGCCCGGCGGCAGCACCGTCTGCACCCCGGCATGCCACAGCATGGCCTGGGTGGCCAGGCCCACCTGAGAGAACAAGCGCTCAGAGCCGCAACCGGGGAAATAGAACACCGCCTCGGACTCGCTGGAGGTGGTGGCCGGATTACGAATGATCGGAACGTAATCGCGGTCTTCGATATCGAGCAAGGCCCGCGCCGTTTTCTTGGGTAGCCCACCCGGCATCTTTTTGTTGATGAAGTGAATGACCTGCTGCTTGACCGGCGCAGTGCCCACCGAAGCCGGCGGCCTGGCGGTCTGCTTGCGAGCCACCTTGGACAGCAATTCATTTGCCAGGCGCTGGGCCTTGAACCCCACATCCACCATGGCGCTGCGCATGAGCTTGATGGTCTCTGGCTGCGTGGCATTGAGGAAGAACATCGCCGCCGCATTACCGGGCCGGAACGATTTTTGGCCCATCTTGCGCAGCAGGTTGCGCATGTTCATGGACACATCGCCGAAATCAATATTGACCGGACAAGGCGACAGGCACTTGTGGCAGACGGTGCAGTGGTCGGCCACGTCTTCGAACTCCTGCCAGTGCTTGATCGAAATGCCGCGGCGGGTCTGCTCCTCGTAAAGGAAGGCCTCCACCAACAGCGAGGTGGCCAAGATCTTGTTGCGCGGGCTGTAAAGCAGATTCGCTCGCGGCACATGGGTGGCACAAACCGGCTTGCATTTGCCGCAGCGCAGGCAATCTTTGACCGAATCAGCGATGGCACCAATGTCAGACTGCTGCATGATCAACGATTCATGACCCATCAAGCCAAAGCTGGGTGTGTAGGCGTTGGTCAGATCAGCCGGCAGGTCGGCATCACGCAGGAGCTTGCCCTTGTTAAAGTGGCCGTGCGGATCAACGCGTTTCTTATAGTCGGCAAACGGAGCCAACTCCTCATCGCTGAGAAAATCGAGCTTGGTGATGCCAATACCGTGCTCGCCAGAGACCACGCCATCGAGGGAGCGGGCCAGCTGCATGATGCGCGCAACCGCTGCATGGGCGGTTTGAAGCATCTCGTAATCGTCGCTGTTGACCGGCAGGTTGGTGTGCACATTCCCATCGCCGGCATGCATATGCAAGGCCGCCCAGACACGGCCCTTGAGCACCCGCTGATGGATGGCCAGGCACTCCTGGAGAATCGGCGCGAAGACTGCACCTGAAAAAATGTCCTGCAGCGGCGTGCGCAGCTGGGTCTTCCAACTTGCCCGGAGCGTGTGGTCCTGCAATTGCGCAAAGAGCGTCTGCACATTGGCCAACCAACCGGCCCATTGCTGGCGTACCTGCTGCACCAGGGCCAGGGCTTGCGCGACCCGATCCTCCAGCAGCTCGGCCGGTGCGAGTTCGCCGGCCTCGTCGGCCTTGCCCAGGGGCAAGCTGCCGCGAGCCAGAAAGCTCTCAAGCTCATCGCACAAGCGGATCTTGTTGCGAAGCGACAGCTCGATGTTGATGCGCTCGATGCCATCGGTGTATTCGGCCATGCGCGGCAGCGGAATAACCACGTCCTCATTGATCTTGAAGGCGTTGGTGTGCCGACTGATGGCTGCGGTGCGCTTTCGGTCGAGCCAAAACTTCTTGCGCGCCTCGGCACTGATGGCGACAAAGCCTTCGCCACTGCGAGAGTTGGCGATACGCACCACCTCAGAGGCTGCGCGTGCCACCGCATCGGCGTCATCGCCAGCGATATCGCCGATCAGCACCATCTTGGGCAGACCGCCCCGCTTGGCCTTGGTGGTGTAGCCCACCGCCTTGAGGTATCGATCATCGAGATGCTCCAGGCCCGCCAGAATCGCACCCCCACGGCGCTGCTCGGCAAACATGAAGTCCTTGATCTCGACAATGCTCGGCACAGCCTCCCGAGCGTGACCAAAAAATTCAAGGCAAACCGTGCGGGTGTGCTCGGGCATACGATGGACCACCCAACGCGCGCTGGTGATCAGCCCATCACAGCCTTCTTTCTGGATGCCTGGCAGACCCGACAGAAATTTATCGGTGACATCCTTGCCCAACCCTTCCTTGCGGAAGGTCTTGCCCGGGATGTCCAGCCTCTCGGTTCGTAGCGGCGTACGGCCATCGGCCTCGAAATAGCGCAGCTCAAAACTGGCGACCTCGGCATCGTGAATCTTGCCCAGGTTGTGACCCACGCGCACCACCTCCAGCCAGAGGGCATCGGGCGTCACCATGCGCCAGGAGGCCAGGTTATCCAGAGCCGTGCCCCAAAGCACTGCCTTTTTGCCGCCCGCGTTCATCGCGATATTGCCGCCGATGCAGGAGGCTTCAGCCGAGGTTGGATCGACCGCGAAAACAAAACCGGCGCGCTCGGCCGCATCGGCCACGCGCTGCGTGACCACGCCGGCCTCGGTCCAGACTGTGGGCACGCTCTGGCTAAGACCGGGCAGCGACACCCACTGAACCTCGCTCATGGCCTCGAGCTTTTCGGTGTTGATGACCGCCGACTTCCAGGTCAGGGGGATCGCACCGCCGGTGTAGCCGGTGCCGCCGCCGCGCGGCACGATGGTCAGCCCCAGTTCAATACAGCCCTTGACCAGACCGGCCATTTCGGCCTCGCTGTCGGGCGTGAGGACGACAAAGGGGTATTCCACCCGCCAGTCGGTGGCGTCGGTGACGTGCGAGACGCGCGACAGGCCATCAAACTTGATGTTGTCCTTGTCGGTGTACTTCCGCAGCCTGCGCTCGGTCTGACGACGCAGCTGAGCCACCTGGTCAAAGGTCTGGGCAAACCGCTCGACCGCGCCCCGGGCGAGGTCGAGCAATTGGCCCACGACGCGGTCACGCTCGGCATCCTGCTCAGGCGTACGGCGCTTTTGCACCTCGCCCAGGCGGTGCTCCATGGCCTCGACCAGGAGACGGCGGCGTGATGAGTTGTCAAGCAGATCGTCCTGCAAATAGGGGTTGCGCTGTACCACCCAGATGTCACCGAGCACCTCATAGAGCATGCGGGCCGATCGGCCGGTGCGGCGCTCCCCACGGAGGCGGTCGAGCAAATCCCAGCCCTGGCCCCCGAGCACGCGAATGGCCACCTCCCGGTCCGAAAACGAGGTGTAGTTGTAGGGTATTTCGCGCAAACGCGGGGTGTCGGCGTGCTCAACCAAGAGCATCGGCAGGGCCGTGGGGGCGTTCATGAAGGTGGGCTTGTCCCGCTGAGGGCATCAAGCCGACCATGATATCCCAGGGGAAAAAGGCTCGCTTCCTCAGTGGAAACCCGCTTGTCACAAACCTGGATATTTTTTGCAATCAAATTTTCATGGAGGCCCAGTAAATTTGCTACCTCCCCCAACATTTAAGAAGAGGACTTATATGCGACACACAGCAAGAAAACTCCTGGGCGCCCTGGCGCTGAGCCTGAGCGCATCCGCCCCCGTGGTGGCGCAAACCGAGATCCAGTGGTGGCATTCGATGGGCGGTGCCCTGGGTGAGTGGATCAACGACCTGGCCAAAGATTTCAACAGCAGCCAGAAGGAGTACAGGATCGTCCCCACCTTCAAGGGCAGCTACGACGAATCCATGACCGCCGCCATCGCGGCCTTCCGCGCGGGCAACGCGCCGCACGTTCTTCAGGTGTTTGAAGTAGGAACGGCCACCATGATGGCCAGCAAGGGAGCCATCGTCCCCGTCGGTGATGTCATGAAAAAGGCTGGCGTCCCCTTTGATCCCAACGCCTATGTGCCCGCCGTCGCCGGTTACTACACCGCACCCAGTGGCCAGATGCTGAGCTTCCCGTTCAACAGCTCGACCACCGTGTTCCATTACAACAAGGACGCCTTCAAGGCCGCAGGGCTGGACCCCAACACGCCCCCCAAGACATGGCCCGAAGTGGCCCTGGCAGCGGCCAAGCTCAAGGCCTCGGGTCACAAGTGCCCATTCACCACAAGCTGGGTGAGCTGGACACAACTTGAGAGTTTCTCAGCCTGGCACAACACCGAATTCGCCTCCAAGGGCAACGGCATGCGCGGCATCGATGCACGCCTGAGCTTCAACACCCCTTTGCACGTCCGCCACATCGAAAATCTGGGCAATATGGCCAAGCAAGGCCTGTTTGTCTACAAGGGCAGAGGCAACGCGGCTGATGCCGTGTTCGTCTCCGGCGAATGCGCCATGATGACCGGATCCTCGGCGCTCTACGGCAACATCAAGCGCAATTCCAAATTCGAATCGGGCATCTCCACCCTGCCCTTCTATCCCGATGTCACTGGCGCGCCCCAGAACACCGTGATCGGCGGAGCCAGTTTGTGGGTCATGGCTGGCAAAAAGGACGCTGAATACGCGGGGGTGGCGAGGTTCTTTGCCCATCTGTCCAAGCCCGACGAAGCCGCCAAGAGCCACCAGCGTACCGGCTACCTGCCCCTGACCAAGGCCTCCTACGAACTGACCGAGAAATCGGGCTTCTATAAACAGAACCCTGGCACCGATGTGTCCGTGGAGCAAATGATCCGCAAGACCACCGACAAATCGCGCGGCATCCGTTTGGGCAATTTCGTACAGATCCGCACCATCAATGACGAGGAACTCGAGCAGGTGTGGGCTGGCAAGAAAACCGCCAAAGAGGCGCTCGATGCCGCCGTCAAGCGCGGTAACGAGCAGCTCGAGCGCTTCCAGAAGGCCAACCAGGGCCGGATGTAAGGAGGCGGTCCTGGCCGGGCGCTGATCCGCGCTCGGCCGGCGTTCCTGTCCATCAGCCATCGCCTTGCCCCGAGGCCGTGGCTGGTTGAGTGGTCCCCCATGGAAAAACGAGTCCGCTTCAGATCTGCCTGGCTGCCCTGGCTGCTGGTCGCGCCGCAGCTTGCGATCGTGCTGACCTTCTTTTTCTGGCCCGCCGGCCAGGCGCTTTACCAGAGCGTACTGGAGCAGGACGCCTTTGGCACCTCGACCGAATTTGTCGGTCTGCAGAACTTCGAGCGCCTGTGGGCCGATGAGACCTACCTCGCCTCGTTCCAGACGACCGCCTTGTTTTCGATCCTGGTGGCCGTGTGCGGCCTGTCCATAGCACTGCTGCTGGCCGTCATGGCAGACCGCGTAATGCGAGGCGCAGGTATCTACAAGACCCTGCTGATTTGGCCCTACGCAGTTGCACCCGCGGTAGCGGGCGTGTTGTGGCTGTTTATGTTCGCCTCGCCGATGGGAGTGGTCGCCTACCTGCTGCACAGCCTGGGGCTGGACTGGAACCACATGCTCAAAGGCGAACATGCCATGGCGCTGATCGTCATGGCTGCAGTTTGGAAGCAGATCTCCTACATCTTCCTGTTCTTCCTGGCCGGCCTGCAATCGATCCCCAAGTCTCTGATTGAGGCGGCTGCCATCGATGGCGCATCCCCGGCGCGGCGTTTCTGGACGATCGTCTTTCCGCTGCTTTCGCCGACCACCTTCTTCTTGCTTGTGATCAACGTGGTCTACGCGTTTTTCGACACCTTTGCCATCGTGGACGCTGCCACCCAGGGCGGGCCAGGCAAGTCAACCTCTATCTTGGTCTACAAGGTGTATTACGACGGCTTCAAGGCCCTGGACATGGGCGGCTCGGCAGCGCAGTCGGTGGTGCTGATGACCATTGTGATTGCACTGACGGTGATCCAGTTCCGTTACGTCGAGCGCAAGGTGCAGTACTGAGGGTCCTCCATGATCGAACGCCGCCCGCTGCTGGACTTTTTGACCCATACCACCCTGATCCTGGGGGTCGCGATAGTCGCCTTTCCGGTGTACCTCACGCTGGTGGCATCCACCCAGTCTGCGCAAGAGATCGCGCAAAGCCGGCCACTGTCACTGTTGCCGGGTTCACACTTTCTGGACACCTATCGACTGGCGCTTTTCGGCGGCGAGAGCAGCATGGGCAGCAAGTTTCCGGCGGGCGGGCCGATGATGGGCGTGAGCCTGATCAGTGCCCTGATCATCGCCTTGGGCAAGATCGCCATTTCGCTGCTCTCGGCCTTTGCCATCGTGTATTTCCGCTTTCCGCTGCGCAATCTGGTGTTCTGGATGATTTTTGTCACCCTGATGCTGCCGGTAGAAGTTCGCATTGGCCCCACCTATGAAGTGGTGGCCGATCTGGGCATGCTCAACAGCTACGCCGGTCTGACGATACCGCTGATCGCGTCGGCCACCGCCACGTTTTTATTCCGCCAGTTTTTTCTGACCGTGCCCGACGAGTTGGTCGAAGCAGCCCGGGTCGATGGAGCCGGGCCCATGCGCTTTTTCTTCGACGTGCTGCTACCCATGTCGGCCACCTCCATCGCGGCGCTGTTCGTGATCCAGTTCATCTACGGATGGAACCAGTATCTCTGGCCCTTGCTGGTGACCACCGACGAGAGCATGTACCCAGTGGTTCTGGGCATCAAGCGCCTGATCGCAGGAGAAGCCTACACCGAGTGGAACGTGGTCATGGCCACCGCGATGTTGGCCATGATCCCACCTGCGCTGGTGGTCATCCTCATGCAAAAGTGGTTCGTCAAGGGCCTGGTCGACACCGAAAAATAGGTTTTCTCATGGCCTCGCTGAGCTTTCACAACGTCATCAAGCAATACCCCCAGGGCAAACAGTCGCTGCAAGTGATCCACGGCGTCAATGCGACTGTCCGCGACGGCGAATTCGTGGTGATCGTCGGCCCGTCAGGCTGTGGCAAATCGACCCTGCTGCGGATGGTCGCCGGCCTGGAAGAGATCACCGGCGGAGAAATTCGCATCGGCGATCGAGTGGTCAACACGCTTGAGCCGGCCGAACGCGACATCGCCATGGTGTTCCAGAACTACGCGCTCTACCCGCACATGAGCGTGTTCGACAACATGGCCTACGGCCTGAAGATCCA
>JBILUT010000066.1:0-7299 GCA_044370875.1 Polaromonas sp.
GCCCTCGCCGCCGTCCACGCCATCACCCGGTTGGCGCAAGCACTTGGCGTAGTCGATGGTGCGCCCGTCAATGCGCGGCGGCGTTCCGGTCTTCAGCCGCCCTTGCGGCAGCTTGAGCTCCTTCAGACGGGCACTGAGCGAGACTGCTGGCGGGTCGCCGGCCCGGCCGGCCGCATAGTGATTAAGCCCCACATGGATCTTGCCATCGAGGAAGGTGCCGGCCGTGAGCACCACTGCACGCGCTCGGAAGCGAATGCCCACTTGCGTGACAGCCCCCGTCACGCGTTGGCCTTCAACAATCAGATCGTCGACCGCCTGCTGAAACAGCCAGAGATTGGGCTGGTTTTCCAGGCGCCGCCGAACAGCCGCCTTGTAAAGCACACGGTCGGCCTGAGCGCGGGTGGCGCGTACCGCCGGGCCCTTGCTGGAATTGAGAATGCGGAACTGGATGCCCGCCTCATCGGTGGCCAGGGCCATCGCCCCGCCCATCGCGTCCACCTCTTTGACCAGATGGCCCTTGCCGATGCCGCCAATAGATGGGTTGCAGCTCATCTGACCCAGGGTCTCAATGTTGTGGGTCAGCAGCAGGGTCTTGCAACCCATGCGCGCGGCGGCCAGCGCCGCCTCGGTACCGGCGTGACCGCCCCCGACGACGATGACATCAAATTCCTGCGGATGGGTATAGGCGAGCATTGCGGAGCGGGTTCAGGCCTCGCGCCGGGTGTCACCAAAGACACGGTCCAGCCGATGCCGAAAAAATAAGCAATTGTATGATCGAGCGGAGGCCAACGTACCGGATCTCCCGGTCCAGGTCATGGGCCGTACGCATCCAACTCGGCCCACGGGCCCACCGAACCAAAAGGGAGCTTCATCATGAATCGGGAAGTGGTCGTCGTCAGCGGTGTGCGAACCGCCATCGGAACTTTCGGGGGCAGCCTCAAAGATGTGCCCCCCACCGAGCTGGCCAGTCTGGTCGTGCGCGAGTCACTGACCCGGGCGCAAATAGAAGGCAAAGATGTCGGCCATGTGGTGTTTGGCCATGTGGTCAACACCGAGCCCAAAGACATGTACCTGTCGCGGGTGGCGGCCATCAACGGCGGCTGCGCTGAAAGCACACCGGCCATGAACGTCAACCGCCTGTGCGGATCAGGCCTGCAAGCCATCGTTTCGGCGAGCCAGGCGATTTTGCTGGGCGATTGCGATGTCGCCATCGGCGGTGGCGCAGAGAACATGAGCCGTGGGCCTTTCATCAACCCAAGCCAGCGCTGGGGCTCGCGCATGGGTGATGCCAAACTGGTCGACATGATGGTCGGCGCCTTGCACGACCCCTTCCACCAGATCCACATGGGTGTTACCGCCGAAAACGTGGCCGCCAAATACGGCATCACCCGCGACATGCAGGATGCACTGGCCCTGGAGAGCCATCGACGCGCCGAGCGCGCCACGCAAGCGGGCTACTTCAGCAGCCAGATCGTGCCGGTCATGCTCAAAAGCAAAAAGGGCGATGTCAGCTACGTGACCGACGAACACTTTCGCAGCCAGGCCAAGCCCGAGGACTTCAGCAAACTCAAGCCCGTGTTCCTGAAAGAAAACGGTACGGTGACCGCTGGCAACGCCTCGGGCATCAACGATGCGGCAGCCGCCGTGGTACTGATGGAAGCGGCCGCCGCCAAAGCGCGCGGCGCCAAACCCATGGCCCGGTTGGTGGGCTATGCGCACACCGGGCTGGACCCCAAATACATGGGCGTGGGGCCCATCTCCGCCACCCAGGCCGTGCTCAAAAAAACAGGCCTCAAGACCAGCGACCTCGACGTGGTGGAAGCCAACGAGGCCTTCGCCGCTCAGGCTTGCGCCGTCACCCGCGAACTGGGACTAGACCCGGCCAAGGTCAATCCCAACGGTTCGGGCATTTCACTGGGGCACCCGATCGGCGCTACTGGCGCACTGATCACCGTCAAGGCGCTACACGAGCTGCAACGAGTGGGCGGACGCTATGCGCTGGTCACCATGTGCATCGGAGGCGGCCAAGGCATCGCGGCCATCTTTGAGCGGATGTAAGGCCCGGCAGCAGCCGGGGCGGTTTTACTTGCGCACGGCAGGCGCCTCTACCGGCAAACCCTCGGCGCGCCAGCCCAAGTAAAGGGCCAGCTGGCGCATCTCGAGCGCACCCCAGGACGGTAGCTCGGCTCTCACCCCCACCAGGCAACTGCGCAGACGCCGCTCCAGAGAGCCGAGCTTCTGCCATTCCAGCCGGTACAGCGGATAGCCATTGGGTTGCCCTTGGCTCAGGGGATCGGTGTAGAACCTGCGACCCTGGTTCTGGTCATGGCAATGGGTACAAGCCAGATTGAGCTGGCCCCGACGCTGCATGAACAGGCGCTCGCCCTGTAATAGATGCGCCCGTGCCGCGCCCGCGGTGTCCACCTGGAGCGGCAAACCGGCCGAGGCCCGAGTGACATACAGGCTCAGGGCCAGCAGATCATCGGACTCAAAAGCCAGCGGAGCGCCCTGCTGGTGAACCTGCCGGCATTGCCGAATTCGGTCTTCCAGATTGAGCAACTGACCGCTGCGGCGGTCGATGGCCGGGTAACGCGCAGCTACGCCGCGTAGGCTCTGCTCGGCGCTGCCGTGGCAATGGAGACAGCTCTTACCGGCAGCACCAGAAACCTCCGCCCAGCGCTCCTGCCCGCGCAACAGCCAGAGCTGACCTGGGTTGCCAAAGTCATCGGCCTGCAAGGCCCGCACATCGCTACCCGCAAAGAACAAGCCCGAACGCAGCTGCTCCAAGGGCAGCACGCGTTGCTGGGCCCAGGCCAGAACCGGCAACAGCAGCATCAAACCCGCACACATCAAGCGGCGCATGCATTCACCCCCAGCCAGCCATCGCAAGGGCAGCCATGCATCAGGCCGGCGGCGAGAGAGGGCCCTGCACCCGCAGCAACTGCCGCAGCTCGCCCTGCTGCCCGGCATCGTCGATCCAGCGAATCAAGAGTTCGCCGGTCTCCTGCGCCCGAAAGAAAAATTCGAACAAGGGGTTGCCGGCAATGCCCGATGAGGGCTCCACACGGAACACCTCGCGACCGCCATACTCGCAATGGAGCTCGCGTATGACATTGCGAGGAATGGTCTTGCCGCTCAGGTCTTGCAAGTAACCCGTTTCCATCGGATGCGCCACCAGCAATCGGGCCTTGACGATCTGGCCTGAAACCACCTGCTGCGGCAACTGAAGGCGCGCCAGACTCATGGCTCAGCTCCCGTCGACACACGCCGACTCGGTGACGATGACGTCGGCCTGCCGCCAGCGAAACGAGCCATCCGACAAGGCCGCCAAGGCCACCACCTTTTGCGAACCGGCCAAACGCAAGCGGGTGCTGATCTCAGCGCGGCCTGACCATGGCCCCAAATGAAACAGCGCCATCTGGGTGACCGGATTGCGCTGAGACAACAGGTAAATCTGACGCACATGGTCGAACTCGGTCATGGGGCTGTCCACCACCACCCGCACCGGCACCAGCAAACCATTGTCAGCAAGAACCGGCATCTCCAGCAACAGGCCCGCTTCGCGCAGCGGGCGGCCCTGAACGATGGGGTCGAGCATCTGCGGCAGACTCAGCAAGGTGCCCGAAAACATGGCCTGCGCCAAGGCTGGCCCACTGACACCCAAGGCGCCGGCGGAGGCGGCGAGCATGGCCACACAGGCCCTGCGCCGAGAAGGACCGCGTGCAGGTCGCGCGCCACCCTTTGAAGACGACAACATGCTCATTCGCTCGAGTGTGGCCGCTGCGTGTTCATGGCGCCATCCGCATCAGATAAGCCACGATGTCGTCGAGGCCTTGGGCCGTCAGCACGGTCTGTCCGCGGTAGGCGGCGGCCACATCCTGCAAGCCGTCGGTGCTCAGATAGGGCGGCATGATGGTCTGTGGATTGAAGCGCCGGGCGTCGGCAATGCGCTCACGCAGCATCTGGGCGCCACCGAGCCGGGCCAGACCGGTCAATGGCGGGCCCAGCTCACCACCGGCCGGCAAACCCGGCACCTGGTGACACAACACGCAGCCCGACTCGGTCCGGTTGGCCAGCAAGGCGCGACCGCGCTCAACGCTGCCCACAGTCTGCGCCACCGCCGTGGCCGACACCAGCCCGGCACAGGCCAGCGCCCCCAGGGGCGAGGCCCATGACCTCATGCGCGCGCCAGACTCAGGCCGTGGTTCTTCAGGGGCAAGGAACGGATGCGCTTGCCCGTTGCAGCAGCAATCGCATTGACAAGCGCCGGCGCCAGCGGAGCCATGGCTGGCTCTCCCACACCGCCCCAGAAGCCGCCGGTGGTGGCAATGACCGTTTCCACCTTGGGCATTTCATTGAGCCGCATCAGGCGGTAATCGTGGAAGTTCGACTGCTCGATGCGGCCCTCCTTGACCGTCATCTCCCCCCAGAAGATGGCGCTGAGTCCATGCACCACGCTGCCCTGTATCTGGGCCTCGATGTTGTCGGGGTTGACCGCATAACCGCAGTCAATGCCCATGACCACCCGATGAATCTTGACCTCGCTGCGCGCATTGACCGACACCTCGCAAACACAGGCGGTGTAACTGCCATAGCCTTCGGTTTCGGCGATGCCCCTGAACACCCCGGCAGGCAGGGGCTTGCCCCAACCCGCTGCCTTGGCGACCGCCTCCAGAATCGAACGGTCGCGCGGATGCTTGCCGCCAAGCATGCTCAAGCGAAACGCCAGCGGGTCCTTGCCCGCAGCCGCCGCCAGTTCGTCCAGGAAGCATTCGCGCATGTACGGGTTCTGCGAATGGCCCACGGTGCGCCAAAAACCCACCGGCACATTGGTGTTGCGCTGCGCGTAGTCCACCAAGGTGTTGGCGATGTCGTAGGGGTGGTCGTTGAAGCTGGCCACCGCCTGCCCGTCCACCCCGCGCGGCAAGGGCAGACGCAGCAGCGTGGCCAAAATAGAAGGGGCCGACACACGAATGTGCAGGGCATCGATCGTGCCCTGCGCATTGAGAGCCGCCTTGAAACGCACCAGGCTGGCCGGGCGATACAAGTCATGCTGAATGTCTTCTTCACGGCTCCAGACCATCTTGATGGGCTTGCCGGGCATTTCCTTGGCAATCATCACCGCCTGTCGGGTGAAGTCTTGCGGGCTCTTGCGCCCCAGGCCGCCGCCAAGCTGCATCGGATGGACCAGCACCTTGGACTGGTCAATGCCCGCGGTCCGTGCGGCCGTGGCCAGCGTCGACTCGGGGTTCTGGGTGGAGGTCCAGATCTCCAGCTGGTCGGGCTTGAGCCAGGCGGTGCAAACCAGCGGCTCCATGGTGGCGTGGGCCAGGTAAGGCGTGTAGTACTCGGCTTCAAACACCTTGCCGGCCTTGGCCAGCGCCTCCGCCGTGTTGCCGTCGTTGCGCGCCACGGCCAGCTCCGTCTGCTCAAAGCCGCCCTTGAAGTGCTCCATGATGGCGGCGCTGCTCAGGGTGCCGTGCGTGCCCACATCCCAATCGACCGCCACCTCGCGCAAGGCCTCTTTGGCGCGCCAATAGTTGTCGGCCACCACCGCCACAAATTCACCCAGGTTGAGCACCTGAACAATGCCGCGGCGGTTCTGCACCTTCGAGGCGTCCATCGACCGGACCTTGCCATTGAACACCGGGCAGGCAGCCACCGCCGCATGCAGCATGCCGGGTACCTGCGCGTCGATGCCGTAGCGGATGCGGCCGGTCACGATGTCCGGAATATCCACCCGTGGGAGCGGCTTGCCCACAATGGTCCAGGTCTTGGGGTCTTTGAGCGCCACCTCTTTGGGCGGGTCCATCTTCGCCGCAGCGGCTGCGAGCTTGCCGTAAGTGATGGAGCGCTTGCTGGCCGCGTGCAGAACACGCCCCTTGGTGGTGGTGCATTCACTGGCCGGCACGCCCCATTGCTGCGCAGCAGCGGCCACCAGCATGTGACGGGCCGTGGCGCCCGCCTTGCGCAAGTACTCCTGCGACTGCCGAATGGTGCGGCTGCCCACCGAGGCCATGTCTCCATAAACCCGTTTGGCCGCGAGGTTCTCGTGGGCGGTGGCGTATTCAACACGCACACGACTCCAATCGGCGTCAAGCTCTTCGGCCACCAGCATCGGCGCCGAGGTACGGCTGCCCTGGCCCATCTCGGCACGGGCATACCGAATGACCACCGTCTCATTGGGCAACACCTCCACCCAGGCATTGAGCCGGGGCGCGTTGTTGGCGTCGCTGCGTCCGGGCAGATAAAAGCCCAGGCTGAGTCCCGCCGCTGCGCTCGCCGAGGTCTTGAGGAAAAAACGCCGATCCGGGCGCTTGACGGATTGCTGTTCGGTGCTCATGCGCGCACCCCCTTGGCCGCCACCGCATGGATGGCCTTGCGAATGCGTGCGTAGGTGCCGCAGCGGCAAATGTTGGTCATGACCGCATCGATGTCCTGATCCGTCGGCTTGGGCTTTTTCTTCAGCAGAGCCACTGCCGCGAGAATTTGGCCGCCTTGGCAATAGCCGCACTGGGGCACCTGATGGTCAATCCAGGCCTGCTGCACCGGATGGAGCTTGCCCTTGTTGGCCAGGCCCTCAATGGTGACGACCTTCTGGCCGGCGGCGGCCGAAACCGGGTAGGAGCAAGAGCGCACCGGCTCGCCATTGAGCAAAACCGTGCAGGCTCCGCATTGCGCGATGCCGCAACCGAATTTGGGGCCCTTCTCGTCTAGCTCATCCCGCAGGGCCCACAACAGGGGCATGTCGGGCTCTACATCGAGCTCGCGCACCTTTCCATTGACATCCAGCTTCATGATCCAAGCTCCTGGTTGGGTAAACCTCGATCATGAACCGACCTGACGTTTAGGTTTATTGGGGTTTTCCGGAACGATTGGGCCCGCCGCGTCCCACACGGCCGGTCAACCCAGCCAAAAGCGCGCCGTCAATCCAATGACCCGGGCCGCCTGCTCGCGCATGCCCGCCTGCTGACCCGCGCCCAAACGAGCGCGCAAGCGATGCGTAAGCACCAGACTGGCCGCTGCTGCCCGCGCGCGCAAGTGATCCGCCCCGCCCGGCGCCAGGGCCACATCGACGGCCAACGCCCGACCCCCAAACCGATCCGAGCCCGTGCGTTCCGCCAGAAAAGCCGCAGCCTCTGGCGGCAGTCCGGTTGCCCGCACTGCGTCCATCATGTCTCCTCCCTTGACTTTTGAAGAGGGGCCAACGGGCCCCCCGCCGGGTGGCCGGGCTCTTCTCTCGAAAAACCACTCGCCCCACGTCGAAAGACCTGATCCTAGATGGGCCCCCGAGGGAGA
>JBILUT010000067.1:0-7298 GCA_044370875.1 Polaromonas sp.
GACCGCGAGGGGGAGCTGCTGTTGCGCCTGGGCGAGCCCACGCAAGATACGGCGCACATCACACGTCTGGCGGCTGAGCATCTGGCTCGTGTGCAACTGCCTGCGCCGGCGCAAGTGCTAAGTTTGTGCAGCCTGGAGACCGTGGCGCTGAATCTGCAAAGCCGAAGCCTGCTACCCGACGAGCAGCGCCAGGGTGAACGTCTGGGCCAGTTGCTCGAGCGGCTGGAGGCTCGGCTGGGCAGCGCGCAGATCCAGTGCTGGCAGCCGGCCGATCGCTACGAGCCCGAGCGCATGCAGCAGTGGCTGCCGGCTCAGCGAAGAGCAGGCTTGACGCTGCATCGCTCCAAGAGCGCGATTCGCGCCAGGTCACCGGCCGGCGCATCCTCGGGCTCTGATGCGGCTCCAGACATGGGGGCTGGCTTGGCCAGCGCTGCGGGCGTGATCGACGCGGCCCAATTGCTGCCCACCTGGCTGCTGCCACAACCGCGACCCTTGCGTTTGCAAGGTGATCGACCCTGCTACCCAGGCCCTTTGGCCTTGCTGGTCGGGCCGCAGCGGCTGGAGCTGTGCGGCTGGGCCGCCGGGAATGCACAGCAGGGGGGCGAAGCAGGGCTTTCAGCCCCGGTTCTGCGCGACTATTTCATTGCTCGCAGCGCCGAGGCTGGTCTGCTATGGATTTACCGCGAGCGCGGACCGCATGCACCGGCCGCCTGGTATTTGCACGGCATTTTTGCCTGAGGGGCTGATGTCCGTGGCCTTGCCTGAGTACGCCGAGCTTGATGCGCTGAGCAACTTCAGCTTTCAGCGTGGGGCTTCGCACCCCGAAGAATTGGTCGAGCGTGCGAAATCTCTGGGCTATTGCGCTCTGGCCCTGGTGGATGAGTGCTCGGTGGCGGGCGTGGTGCGGGCCCATCAGGCGGCGCGTGCTTGCGGTCTGCAATTGATCCCGGGCGCGCAATTTCGGCTGGAGGGCGCGCCCCTGCGCCTGCTGGTGTTGCCCCACGACATGCAGGGCTGGGGCGACCTGTGTGAATTCATCACCGCCGCCCGCCAGGCCGGGCAGGGCCATGCAAGCGCTTACCGGGTGGTGCGCAGCGCGGCCGCTTTCGAGCGCTTGCGCGCTTGCGAGATCATCCTGTGCCCGCTGCTGGAGCAGCCGCTCGATCCGTTTGCGCTGGCCGATTTGCTGGACTGGGCGGCGCCGCTCTGGCGCGGTCGCTTGTGGCTGGCCGTGCACTTGCAGCAGCGCGTGGACGATGTGCTGCGCGTAGAGCAGCTTGAGCAATTGGCCCTGCGCTACCAGCTACCGCTGGTTGCGGCCGGCGGGGTGGTGATGCATCGGCGTTCGCGCAAGCCCCTGCATGATGTGCTCACTGCCATCGGCCTGGGCTGCGCGGTGCACCAGGCCGGTCGGGCTTTGCAGCCCAATGCGCAGGCGCACCTGCGTTCGCGCCTGCAGCTGGCAGAGCTCTATCGACCACAGTGGCTGGCTGCCACGCAGGTGGTGGCACAGCGCTGCCGCTTTGGCCTCGATGAAATCGCCCAGCACTATGCCTATCCCAGCCAGGACAGCTTGCCGGCCGGCTGCACACCCCGGCAGTGGCTGGAGCAATTGACGCGGCAGGGCTTGCATGAGCGTTATCCGCAGGGCGCGCCTGCTGCCGTGGTGCAGCAGGTGGATCACGAACTGGCGCTGATTGCCCAATTGCGTTACGAGATGTACTTTTTGACCGTCTATGACATCGTGCGCTTTGCCCGGTCCCGGGGCATTTTGTGCCAGGGGCGCGGTTCGGCGGCCAATTCGGCGGTCTGCTATTGCCTGGGCATCACTGCGGTTGATCCGGCCGAAAGCCGTCTGCTGTTTGAGCGCTTCATCAGCCGCGAACGGCTTGAGCCGCCCGATATTGATGTGGATTTTGAACACGAGCGACGCGAAGAGGTCATTGCCTACATCTACCGCCGCTACGGCCATGACCGGGCTGCGTTGGCCGCGACCGTCATCCGATATCGTCCGCGCAGCGCCTTGCGCGATGCCGGCAAGGCCTTGGGCTTGCCGCCTGATCTGATCGACGCCTTCGCCCGTGACTGCAGCTGGATGGACCGCGCAGACGCGTCGCCGGTATGGCCTGAGGGCATAGACCGGCACAACCCGGTGATTGCGCAGTGGCTCGACTGTGCCGGCCAGTTGCTGGGCATGCCTCGCCACCTGGGTCAGCATGTCGGTGGCTTTGTGCTGACCCAGGACAAGCTCACCCGTCTGGTGCCGGTGCAGCCGGCTGCTATGGAGGGGCGCTTCATCATCCAGTGGGACAAGGACGACCTCGAAGCGGTGGGCCTGATGAAGGTCGATGTGTTGGCGCTGGGCATGCTCTCGGCCATCAGGCGCTGTCTGGCGCTGGTCTCCCAATGGCGGGATCATCCGCTGCAGATGCACCAGATTCCTGCGGATGACACAGCCACTTACGACATGATCTGCGCGGCCGATACCGTGGGCGTGTTTCAGATTGAAAGCCGCGCGCAGATGAGCATGCTGCCGCGTCTGTTGCCGCGCAGTTACTACGATTTGGTGGTGCAGGTGGCGATCGTGCGTCCGGGACCGATTCAGGGCGGCATGGTGCATCCCTACCTGGAGCGGCGCGATCAGTTGCGTCAGGGGCACATGCCAGCGATCGAGCATCCGGCGCTGGTGCCTGCCTTGGGTCGCACGCTGGGTGTACCGATTTTTCAGGAGCAGGTGATGCAGATCGCCATGATCGCGGCTGATTTCACCCCCGGCGAGGCCGACCAGCTCAGGCGCGCCATGGCCGCCTGGAAGCGCAAGGGCGGCCTTGACCCTTTCCGGCAGCGTCTGATCGGCCGCATGATCGAGAAAGGCTACCCGCCTGATTTTGCGCAGCGCATCTTCAGTCAGATCGAGGGCTTTGGCGAATACGGCTTTCCCGAGAGCCATGCGGCCAGCTTTGCCAAGCTGGTCTATGTGAGCTGCTGGCTCAAATGCCATGAGCCGGCCTGTTTTTTGGCGGCGATGCTCAATGCCCAGCCGCTGGGCTTTTATTCGCCGTCGCAGTTGGTGCAGGATGCGCGCCGGCATCAGGTGGTGGTAAGGCCGGTGGATGTGACGGCCAGCCTTTGGGACTGCAGCCTGGAGCCCAACCCCGGGCCGGCCGATGCCCCCATCGCCCCAGGCCGGTCGCCTCAGCCCGCGGTACGTCTGGGGCTGCGCATGGTGGCGCAACTGTCACAGGCGGGGGCCGATCGCATCATCCACGCACGTCAGCAGTCTGCTTTTGTCAGCATCGAAGATATGGCCCTGCGCGCTGCTTTGGGACGGCGCGATCTGGACGCCTTGGCAGCAGCCGATGCCTTGGCCGCTCTGGCTGGCCATCGGCGTCAGCAGGTCTGGCAGGCCGCGGCCTTGCGGCCGGCCCCGCCGCTGCTGCGCGGTGTACCGGTTCACGAACCCGATCTGCCTTTGCCACCGATGCCTGAGGCCCAGGACATCCTGGGCGATTACCGCACCCTGGGGCTGAGCCTGCGCCGTCACCCCCTGGCTTTGCTGCGGCCGCAGTTGCAAGGCCGAGGGCTGCTATCGGCCGGCGAGCTTGAGGCCCTGCCAGCAGGGCGACGGGTGGCAGCCGGTGGGCTTGTGACGGTGCGTCAGCAGCCTTCAACGGCGCGGGGCACGGTGTTTTTGACCCTGGAAGACGAAACCGGGTCGGTCAATGTCATCGTCGGCCGATCTCTGCGACAGCGCCAACGTGCCCAATGGATGCATGCACGCTTGCTGGCCGTCTGGGGGTCCTGGGAACGCAGCGCCGAGACCGGCCGCCAACCCGGCTATGGGGCCGTGCGCAACTTGGTGGCCTATCGGTTGCAGGATCTGAGCCCGCTGATCGGGCAGTTGGCCACGTCCAGCCGGGATTTCCACTGAAACCTCAATTCGTCCCCTAAGACCTTCACTTGAGTGATCTTGTCGTCAATTTGTCATATCTTCATATTTGCCACCGTTTTCGATCCTAAACTGCCGCGCTGCAACATCCTGCAAGGAAGCCTTTGCCAAAGCGGCTGACCGGATTGATACCGGTGGGCCTTTGAAATTCTTCATGGCGGTTCGAGCATGACGCACAAGAGCTTGTTCAAGGAAGCGGCCCAGCACTTCGTCCAGCGTGGCCAGATGTCTGATGCTGTGCCCCAGTCTGTTGGGCAAACCATGGCCTCGCAGCCTGCATCCCGCTCTGGCGCCTCCGAGCCTCAGATGAATGCCAGGGCCTTGCGCCTGACTCCTGGCCAGCAAGCAGGCTTGTCAGAGACCCGCACCGACCGTTGATCGCCGCGATGCCCCGCCCGGGCGCCGCCACCAGAACCTCTCTTGGTGCCATCAAACCCCCGATGGGAAGGTTTCGGGCATTTCTCCGCTGACCCATACCGGCCCCTTATCAAGCGGTTCGAGGGCATGGCTGTGGTCAATGTGCAGCACCGCATCAAACTGTCCCGGCAGACTGGTCATGAAGTAGTGGCTGTGCCTTTCGGTTTCAGGGCGGTAGATCACGCCAATGGCCCGCTGCAGCCGCTGGGCCCGTGTCAGCTGTGTCAGGGTTACGTTGCCCCGCATCACCAGCAGAAACCGATCGGCATCGGCCTGATGCATCAAGTCCTCCCAGCTGCCGGCAAGACCGGGTCGCACTCGCTTGCGCTGGGCCGGTTCGTCCCAATCGCTGGCCGCAGTCACCGATCCCGTGTAGGTGCTCATGCCCAGGCTGAACACTTCCTGTCCGTAGTGTTGCCGCAGCAGCTGGCCCAGGTTCCATTCACCCCGATCGCCCATCTCGGTGGCACGGGCATCGCCCAGGTGTGAGTTGTGCGCCCAGATCGCCAGCCGGACGCGGTGGCCACGGCGCCCCAGATGTGCCTCGAGCGCCTGCACCGTCTCGAGCATATGGCTGTCGCGCAGATTCCATGAGGTGACCCGGCCACCGAACATGCTGCGGTAGTAGGCCTCTGCATTGCGAACCAGGCGCGCGTTTTGCAAAGCATGAAACAGCGCCTCGGGATCTTTTTCTTCACGGTTTAAGCTGCGCTGATGCAGATCGTGTAGTTGCTCAAGCACTTCGACCTCGCAGCTTCGGGTCAGCCCCAGACTGGCGCCGTAGCCGTAGGCTTGGCTGTCCTCGCGCACATGGTCGAAGCAGGCGTACCTGGCGCGGGCGCGCTGCGCAGCTATCGGATCGACCCGGTCCAGGTAGTCCAGAACCTGCGCCATGGAACGAAACAGGCTGTAGAGGTCCAATCCAAAGAAGCCGACCTGTGATGAGCTACTCAGGTTGTGGTTGCGCAGCCATTCCACGAACCGGCTAACCTCGGTGTTGCGCCACATCCAAGACGGAAATCGTTCAAAGCCTTCCAGCGCCTGCGCTGCATGAAGGTCGTCGCTGCGACCCGTCACGTAGCGATGGATCCGGTAGGCGTCGGGCCAGTCGGCCTCCACCACCACCGCATCAATGCGGCGCTCAAGAATCAGGCGCTGCGTGATCTCGGCGCGTTCGCGATAAAACTCGCGCGTTCCATGCGAAGCCTCGCCAATCAGCACAAAGCGGGCTGGGCCGATGGCATTGAGCAACCGGTCGTAGTCGGACGGGTGGCCAAAAAGTGGTTGCAGTTGCTGGCCCATACCGTGGACGATCTCTGCGGCGCTGGGCCTGCCGATGCTGCTGGCAGAGCCTGGTCGCAGAGGAGTTGCTTCTTTTTTCACGGTGCTTTTTCAACGCTCGCACTACCTTGCGCTTGCGTGACATGACCCTGCTTGAACTGCAGCGCTCGCTCGGCCCACGCCTTGTCGAGCCACTCGCAGACCTCTTCGTCGCTGGCTTGGGTCATGTGCTCGTACCACAGACCCACCGAATGAAAGGGTTCGGGCATGAAGGGGCAAACCACCTCGTCGGCTATGTCGGCCAACTCTTCGCAGCTGTCGCGCGCGCCAACCGGAACTGCAATGATCAGCCGCGCCGGTCTTTGCTGGCGCACAGCCAGCGCTGCAGCGCGCATGGTGGCGCCGGTGGCCAGTCCGTCATCGACCAAAATGACATGGCGCCCTCGCGGACTGATGGCCGGATGCTCACCCCGATAACGCCGTTCGCGGCGGGCCAACTCATCTTGCTCGCGCGCCAGAACCTCAGCCACGGCCGCACTGGGCACGTTAATGCCAGGCAGGGGGTTCATCACGCGGATACCGCCGCTGGCAATCGCACCCATGGCGTATTCCTCGTGGCCCGGCATACCGAGCTTGCGAACCACCCAGATATCCAGCGGCGCATGCAAGGCCTTGGCCACCTCGTAGCCCACGGCCACGCCTCCTCGTGGCAAGGCCAGCACCAGCAAATTGGGCTCATTTAAATGGTGCCCCAAGGCTTCGGCCAGGGCCTGACCGGCGTCGCGGCGGTCGCGGTATGGGGGCTGAACTGTGCGTAGCGGTCGCATGAGAGAGTTCCTTCGCTCCTAGTGGACGCCCCAGGCACGATCCTGTGCACTGGCCAAGGGCAGACCCTCTCGCTCCGACCGGAAATAAAGATTGAACCATTCGCAGGCCAGACGAGAAACCTCGGACAGTGCACCAGGCTCCTCAAACAAATGGCCGGCGCCTGGCACGATGGCCAAGCGCTTGTCGCAATGCAGCAGGCTCATTGCCTCGGTGTTGAGGTGCAGCACCTGGCGGTCAGCCCCGCCGACGATCAGCAGCGTAGGGGCGGTCACTGTCGATAGCGTGACTGCACCCGCTAGATCGGGGCGTCCCCCGCGCGAGACCACGCAGGCAATGCGACCATCCAGGCGCGCTGCAGCGGTCAGCGCTGCTGCCGAGCCGGTGCTCGCTCCAAAGTAGCCGATCGGCCATTCCCACAAGCCGGGCTGCTGCAGGATCCACAAGGTGGCAGAGAGCATCCGATCGGTCAGCAGGCCAATGTTGAACCGATGCTCGGCGGTTTGCTGGTCGGCCACCTCTTCATGAGCCGTCAGCAAATCCAGCAGCAAGGTGCCAACGCCAGCCTGATGCAGAGAGGCGGCGACCAGTCGATTGCGCGAACTGTGCCGGCCACTGCCGCTCCCGTGGGCAAACACCACCAGGCCGTGCATCTCGGCCGGTAGAACCAAGTCGCCGTACAGCCAGTGCGCCCCCACCGGGATGCGAACCTCGCGCGAGGCGCTTTGTCCCGGCACGGTCGAGCGCTGCCAATGCGGCGTGGTGTTGGGTTGTGGCATCTGCGGCATGAGGGCTCCTGTGAACCTCCAATCTATTGAGCGTGAGG
>JBILUT010000282.1:0-3218 GCA_044370875.1 Polaromonas sp.
GATCGGTCGATGAGGTGGTGACGGCCGCCTTGCAGGAAGATGCCCAGGGCATCGCCATCAGTTCCTACCAGGGGGGTCATGTCGAGTACTTCAAGTACATGGTCGACCTGCTTAAACAGCGTGGCGGTGAGCATATTCAGGTCTTTGGGGGCGGCGGTGGTGTGATCGTGCCGCCAGAGATTCGCGAGTTGCAGGCCTATGGTGTCAGCCGCATCTACAGCCCAGAAGACGGCCAGCGCATGGGGCTGCAAGGCATGATCGGTGAAATGCTCATGCGCTGTGACCGCGACTTGAGCGATCTGGCACCCCGGTCGATTTCGGCGATTGAGGGCCACGGCGAGATGAATTGGCGTGCCCTGGCGCAATGGATCACTGCCCTGGAAAACGGCGCTGCCGATCCCACGATGATGGCCGCGGTGGCCGAGCGGGCGGCTGCGGTGCGGGTGCCCGTGCTGGGGATCACCGGTACCGGCGGAGCGGGCAAGTCCAGCCTAACTGATGAACTGATTCGCCGCCTGCGCCTGGACCAAAGCGACTGTCTGCGCGTAGCGGTGATCTCGATTGACCCCTCGCGCCGCAAGAGCGGGGGCGCCTTGCTGGGCGACCGCATCCGTATGAACGCCATCGGTCCCTGGCAGCAAGGCCTGCGGGTCTTCATGCGTTCGCTGGCCACCCGTGACTTCGGCTCCGAGATCAGTCAGGCCCTGCCCGGCGTGGTGGCAGCCTGCAAGGTGGCGGGCTTTGATTTGATCATTGTCGAGACCTCGGGCATCGGGCAGGGCGATGCCGCCATCGTCCCGCATGTGGATGTGCCGATCTATGTGATGACCCCTGAATTTGGCGCCGCCAGTCAGCTTGAGAAGATTGACATGCTCGACTTTGCCGAGTTCGTGGCCATCAACAAGTTCGACCGCAAGGGCGCCAGCGATGCGCTGCGCGATGTGGCCAAGCAGGTGCAGCGCAACAAGGAGGCCTGGACCACGCCCACCGATCAGATGCCGGTCTTTGGCACCATGGCCGCCCGCTTCAACGATGACGGGGTGACTGCGCTGTACCAGGCGCTCAAAGTGCGACTGGTGTCCTTGGGCCTGCAATTCCAGCCGGGCCGTTTGCCCGAAGTGCGGGTGCGCCACAGCACCAACCAGACGCCCATCGTTCCGCCGGCGCGCACCCGATATTTGGCCGAGATCTCAGATACGGTGCGGGCGTACAAGAAGCGGTCGCGTGCCCAGGCTCGGCTCGCCCGCGAGGTTCAGCAACTGCGCGAAGCCGCGCGTATGCTGGCTGAAACCAAGCCGGGCAAAGCCCGTGCCTCCGAGGCGGCCTTGGACCTGGCCAGTGACCGCGAGCAATCCATGGAGCCGGCAGCGCGCAAGCTTCTGCAGCATTGGCCCGAGCTGCAAAAAGCCTATGCGGGTGATGAGTTCGTGGTGACCGTCCGCGACAAGGAAATCCGGACCGCGCTGACCACCAAGAGCCTGTCGGGCACCACCATCCGCAAAGTCTCGCTGCCGCAGTACGAGGACCACGGCGAGATTCTCAAGTGGCTGATGCTCGACAACGTACCGGGCAGTTTCCCCTACACCGCAGGCACCTTTGCCTTCAAGCGCGAAAACGAAGACCCCACCCGCATGTTTGCCGGCGAGGGCGATCCCTTCCGCACCAACCGGCGCTTCAAGCTGCTCTCTGAAGGTATGCCGGCCAAGCGGCTGTCAACCGCCTTTGATTCGGTCACGCTCTACGGCAATGACCCGGACTTGCGGCCCGATATTTACGGCAAGGTCGGCAACTCGGGCGTGAGCATTGCCACGCTTGACGACATGAAGGTGCTGTATTCGGGCTTTGACCTGTGCAATCCGAGCACATCGGTATCGATGACCATCAACGGTCCGGCGCCGTCGATTCTGGCGATGTTCATGAACACGGCCATCGACCAGAACCTCGACAGGTTTAAGGCAGAAAAGGGCCGCGATCCCTCTGCAGCCGAGGCAGCAGAAATCCGTCAATGGGTGCTGGCCAATGTCCGGGGCACGGTGCAGGCTGACATCCTGAAAGAAGACCAGGGCCAGAATACGTGCATCTTCTCGACGGAGTTCAGCCTGAAGGTGATGGGTGATATCGCGCAGTACTTCGTCAGCAACGATGTGCGTAATTTCTATTCGGTCTCGATCAGCGGCTATCACATTGCCGAGGCTGGCGCCAATCCGATCAGCCAGCTCGCTTTCACCCTGTCCAACGGCTTTACCTTTGTCGAGGCCTATCTGGCCCGGGGGATGCACATCGATGATTTCGCCCCCAATTTAAGTTTCTTTTTCAGCAACGGGATGGATCCCGAATACACCGTCATGGGCCGGGTGGCTCGTCGCATCTGGGCGGTGGCGATGAAAGAAAAATATGGAGCCAACGAGCGCTCACAAAAGCTCAAGTACCACATCCAGACCTCGGGCCGTTCACTCCATGCCCAGGAAATCCAGTTCAACGATATTCGCACCACCTTGCAGGCTCTGATTGCGATTTACGACAACTGCAACAGCTTGCACACCAACGCCTTTGATGAGGCCATCACCACGCCCACTGAGGATTCGGTACGTCGTGCCATGGCCATTCAGCTCATCATCAACCGCGAGTGGGGTCTGGCCAAAAACGAGAATCCCAATCAGGGCGCTTTCATCATCGAAGAGCTGACCGAGCTGGTCGAGGAAGCGGTGCTGGCCGAGTTTGAGCGCATCGCTGAGCGTGGCGGCGTGCTGGGCGCCATGGAAACCGGCTACCAGCGCGGGCGCATCCAGGACGAGTCCATGCACTACGAAATGCTCAAGCACACCGGCGAGCTGCCCATCATTGGGGTCAACACCTTCCGCAATCCGCACGGGGATCCCATTCCCCAGTCCTTAGAGCTGGCCCGATCCACCGAAGAAGAAAAGCAGAGCCAGCTCCAGCGTTTGCAGGCCTTCCACGACCGTCACGCGACACAGTCGCCGGCCATGCTGCAAAGGCTCAAACAGGCCGTCATCGACAACGCCAACGTCTTCGAGGTGCTGATGGACGCCGTTCGGGTGTGCTCGCTCGGGCAAATCACCCATGCCCTGTTTGAGGTGGGCGGCCAGTACCGCCGCAATATGTGAGCCCCGGCCTGCCCACAGAAAAAAGCGACCCTCGGGTCGCGTTTTGGATTTGGGCGCGGGGGGGCGGGGCGCGCGGCGGGGGGCGGTTTTGCC
>JBILUT010000203.1:0-3950 GCA_044370875.1 Polaromonas sp.
TTTTTCTATGGGGCCGCTGTGGGCCGGGCCGAGAGCAGGGGGACGTTTGCGCTCGGCGGGGGCTATCAGCCGCCCTTGTGCGGCCGCTTGCCGGGGTTCTTCTTGCTGCGGCTCCAGGTGCCGCGCTCTTGGCTGTTCTTCTGGCCGCGGTGGTTCGTGCGGGTCATGCCCGGTGCAAGGGTGGGTCTGGGCGCGCAGCGGTCGGCTTCGACGCGGATTTTCTTGGCCATTTGGTTCTCCGGCAGATGGATTGAATCGAGAAAAGCTGCGTATTCTAAGTCGCGGCGCGGATGCAGGGCGCCCCAGGCCTGGTGGGCGAGTCACCAGGGCACGACCTGCCCCTGGGCATCGACAAACTGTCCGGTCTGTTCGCTGGTCAGAGCGTGGATCACCGACTCGATCTGTAGAGCTGCCTCTTGCGGGCTTCGCACTTGCAGACCAGATTTGCTGAACGGGGCCGACAGCGGGCTGTCGACAGTTCCCGGATGCAGGGCGGCCACCACCGACTCGCGGTTGCGCCGGGCTTGCTCGATGCTGGCGGTGCGCACCAATTGGTTCAGCGCCGCCTTGGAGGCCCGATAGCCGTACCAGCCGCCCAGCCGGTTGTCGCCGATGCTGCCTACCCGGGCTGAGACAAAAATCGCCCTGCAAGCACCTTGTCTTGGCAAGAGCGGCAGGATGTGTTTGATGACCAGGGCCGGCCCCAGCGCGTTGACCAGAAAGCAATGTGCCAGATAGCCCTCATCCAGGTGCTGCCACGACCGCTCGGGCTGACCGAGCGGACCGTGCAGGAAGCCAGTGCACACCATGACCAGGCGCAGAGAAAGATGGGCCTGCTTGCATTGTGTTTGTGTCCAGTGCGCCGCCTGCTCGATGCTCGCCTCCTCTGCATAGTCGATGGCCGGACTGCTGCTGCGACCGAGCATCAGCACCTGGCTGTAGCGTCCGCAGGCTTTGAACTGTGCGGCCATGGCCGAGCCCAAGGCACCGGTGCCGATCACCAGTGCCGAGCCATGCTGTGTCAGGTCTGCTGTGGGTGCGGTTGTCATGGGCTCATCATCGCCGCAGATGCAGCGCTTGTGGCTCGGCCCCTCAAGTTACTTGGTCTTTGCCGCCTCGTCGCTTCAAGGTCTTGCACCTGGGCGCATCGAGGGTGACTCACTTCTTGGTAGCATGTCCACCATGACCACGCCCTCTGATCTTCAGGCTGACTTTGAAAACGCCCGCGCCGCTACGGGCCAATGGACTGAACGGCCGGACAACGCCAGTTTGCTCAAGCTCTATGCCCTCTACAAGCAGGGCAGCCTGGGCGACAACGATCAACCGCGACCGGGTTTCTCTGATCCTGTGGCCCGCGCCAAGTGGGAAGCCTGGAATGGGCTCAAGGGCCTGTCCCGCCAGGACGCGATGACGCAGTACATCGCGCTGGTCGATTCTTTGTCCTGACACCCGATCAGGCGACGATCCCGCGTGCGCGCAGGGCCGCGATCTGTTCGGCCGTCAAACCGATCTCGGCCAGTACCGTGTCTGTGTCTTGCCCAAGATCGGGTGCGTTGCGTCGGTGACCACCAGGCGTGAGCGAGAGCTTGGGCACGAAGCCCGGCACGCTCAAGGCGCTGCCGTCCTGAAGTTGGACGCTCTGCAACATGCCACGCGCGGCGTAGTGGGGGTCGCTGGCGATATCGGCCACCGTGTAGATCTTGCCCGATGGTACCTGCGCCTGCTCCAGGGCGCTCAGGGCTTCATCGACGCTGCGCTGCGCCGCCCATTGACCAATGGCTGCATCCAACTCTTCAACCCGCTTGACGCGTCCGGTGTTGCCGGCCAATTCCGGGTCCTGGGCCAGGTCGGGCCGGCCGATGCACTGCATCAGCCTTTTGAAGATGCTGTCGCCGTTTCCGGCTACCAGCACATAGCCCCCGTCGCTGCAGCAATAGGCATTGGTCGGTGCGATGCCGGGCAAGGCGCTGCCGGCTGGACCGCGCACCGCACCGAATGCGCTGTATTCAGGTAGCAGACTTTCCATGCAGTTAAAGACGGCCTCATAGAGGGCCACATCCACCACTTGCCCGTGGCCGCTGCGCTGCCGATGATGCAAAGCCATGAGGATACCGATCACCCCATGCAGCGAAGCCAAGGTATCGCCGATGCTCACGCCCACCCGCACCGGGACTCGGCCGGGCTCACCGGTGAGATGACGCAGGCCGCTCATGGCTTCGGCTACCACGCCAAATCCGGGTCGGTCGCGGTAGGGACCGGTCTGTCCGTAACCGCTGATACGCAGCATGATCAGGCGCGGGTTGAGCTGCATCAGCGCCTCGGGGCCCAGGCCCCAGCCTTCCATGGCACCGGGCCGGAAGTTTTCGATCAGGATGTCGGCCTCTGCAGCCAGCTGCCGCACGATGTCCTGTGCCTGCGGCGCTTTGAGGTCCAACGCCAGCGACCGTTTGTTGCGCGACTGCACCTGCCACCACACCGATGTGCCGTCCTTGATCAGCCGCCACTGGCGCAGCGGGTCGCCGCCTGCGGGCGGCTCGATCTTGATCACATCGGCCCCAAAATCCGCCAAGGTCTTGGCTGCGAAAGGCCCGGCGATCAGCTGGCCAAGCTCGATGACCTTGAGCCCGCTAAGCGGGCCTTCCTGCGTGTTTTCTTGTGCGTTGGATGTCATGGTTGTCGGTGACGCTCAATCAGGGCGTCAAGGTTCTTTCGGATCTCGGATTCGATGCGGTCCTTGAAGGCACTCATCAGAAAGCCCAACTGGGCCTGCATCCGAAAGTGCTGGCCATCGACCCAGAGCGTGCCCGAGAGTCCTGATCGTGCAAATCGCACCTCGTCGCCGTCGTCGGTGCGGGTCACCTCACAGCTCATGTCGAATTCTTCCTGGGCCTGGCGGACCCACTGGGCCGCCGTCTGTCTGGCCAAGTCCAGCCCCAGGGGGTGGTCGCGTTCGATCAGGATCTGAGCCATGCGCTGGTCCTCGCTATGTGTTCAAGCGTCTATTTTGCCGCGCTGCTGTGCCGATCGCTGCGATCTGGAGAAAGCGCCGCCATTTGACGCAGGTGCTCAAGACGCTCGTCCTTGGGCCTTTTCGACAACGCCTTAACCTGGTCATAAAACCTGGGCCAGCTGCCAGATTGATGAAAGAGCATCTCAAAGGCTGGCGCCAGATCTTCATAGTCGGACCAGGCTGCGAGAAAAGCATTGTTCACCTGCGATGCCCAGCGGTCGTAGCCCTGGAAGCCACCCCAAGCCTGACGCGATTGCTGGTAGCGCCAGGCGAACTCATCGAGCGCGGACTGCTTGGCCCGCGCAGCCGCGGTCTTGTCAGCCGAGTCGCTCGAGGCTGCAGATTGATAGATAAGCCGAAGTTGGTGTTTCAGGTCGAGGGTCAGCGCGCGCCATTGGCGTCGTCGGGCTTCGCTCGCTTGGTAGGCCATGCGGACCGGCTCGCTGGCCTGCAACATCCACTGCGCCACGCCCAGACGTTCTACTGCCGTCGCGAAGGACTCGTTGAAGGCGGTGTCGCCTGCCACGTACACCACTTGATGCGCCAGCTCGTGAAAGATCATCCGCGCCAAATCGCCTTCGCTGTGGGTCAGGAAGGTGCTGAGCAGTGGGTCGCCACCGGCCCAGTTCAGCAGGCCCAGCGTCGAGTAGGCGGGCACGGCCAGCACGGCGGTTTCCAGGCCGGTGGCAGCCAGATTTTCTGCCGCTTGTTCGGCCGCCTCGGCCCTGAAATAGCCCCGGTAGTGGACGCAGCCGGCCACCAAGAAGCACCAGGACTTCGCTTGCAAAGACCATGGGGGCGCAGCCACCACGGTCCAGACGGCGGCCGGACGGCGCAGGTCGGCATAGCTGCGATAGCTGGCGTTATCGGGCAGATGCAACTGCTGCGAGGCAAAGCTGCGTATGCGCTGAGCCAGTTGCAGCCGGTCCTTGATCGGCTG
>JBILUT010000068.1:0-7153 GCA_044370875.1 Polaromonas sp.
CCTTCCAGGCTGCCGGACTGCGTCCGCAAACCGTGGCGCTGGTGACCAGTAAATTTCCCTCGGTGGTGTTCATGTCAAATGGTGCCCGCGAGGTGTTCAAAAAGCGCGGCATGCGCGAAGTGCTGTGGCTCGAATGGGAGTTCGGCAATCGTGACTTTGGCTCAATCGCCTCGCGTATCAAGGACAGCAACCCCGACTTCCTCTGGGTCGGGTCCATCGGTCCGGAGAGTATTCAATTGCTGGAGGCCCTGGCCAAGATTGACTATCGGCCCAAGCTGCACTTTCACCTCTATCCCACGCCCGGCCCCATGGCGCAATCCCCGCTCGGCGCCAATGCGCTGTCTTTCACCACCTTTGAGCAACACGCACCCTTTACCAGCAACCCGGCCTACACCGAGGTGTTCAAGACCTTCAACGACCGTGCGGCCAAGGCCAACTTGCCCGACACCGCCTTCGAGCTGCAGGCGGCCAATGCCTTTGCAGGCTGGCAGGTGCTTGAAGCGGGTGTCCGGGGTACCAACAGCCTGGACGACAAACGTATTGCCGACTGGCTGCGCAAGAACAGAGTCGACACCATCGTCGGACGGCTGCGCTTTGACGGGCCGAACAACTATGGGGACGATGCCAACCGCATCAAGCAAGTCCAGAATAAAAGCTGGGTGGTGGTGCACCCGCGCGAATTTGCGCTGCCTGGCGCGAAGCTGCAGGGCTGAGGTCTGTAACGCCCGCAGACACCCGGGGCAGCGGGGCTCTGTGCAAAAGCGCCTCGCCTTAGCTCGGGCCTGATCTGCTCCCAGTGCTCCGTTAGCGTTTCATCAGCGCCCCCCGTCGGCTCAAGCCGTCGGGGGGTTTTGCATGGCCTGCGCCAACTCATCCTTGCCAAGGCCGCGCAGCTGCTGCGCAGCACCCTGCACATCGCGAGGCTCCCGGTTTTGGCTGAGCTTGGACTTGCCCTCCAAGCGGGTGATGGCAATCTCGATGCCCACCACGGCCCGCAGCATCATGTCGATGTAATCGGGTGCCGAGTCGCCCATCTTCCAGGGCCGAGGCTCGTCGGCCTCATGCACGCGCGTGAGCCGAGCCAGCAAGCCGCGCAAGAAACGCTCGTCATCATGCACCGTCAGGCGACCGTGGACGTGCACCACTTCGTAGTTCCAGGTCGGCACAAGCCGGTGGGTCTCGTGCTTGCTGGGATACCAATTGGGCGACACGTAGCTTTCCTGCCCCCGGAAGATCACCAGTACATCGGCTCCGTCTGCGCATTGCTGCCACACCGGGTTGGCACGCGCCACATGGGCTCTGAGCCGCCCCAGCGGCGCAACGCCGGGGTCAAGCTCAAAGGGGACGTGATTGGCATCGAGCTGTCCCTGTTGCGATGTAACCAGGATGCCCAGCGGGTGGGCCTCGATCATGCGAAACAAGGCGGCGGGGTCGGAAACGCTGAAATGCTGAGGGTTGTACATCGCAAGAATTTCTATCGAAGGAAGACAACCATTGTGCCTGCGAGCCGATTCACCGCACCCACGCATCCGGGACGACCGCAGACCCCGTGGGACTTTCAATCCACCCGACCGATGACCACGGCCGACTCTTCAAAGGCCGCCATGGCACGCTGCTGCCGCTTGAGCCCGGCCTCCGGATCGGCAAAGCCAACCAAAAACAGACCATTGGCCATTTGCAACGCGACCTCGCGAGAGCCGCTTCCGCTGGCGACGCGAGCCACCGCGCCGGTGAGCAGATTGACGCCGGACAAGGCGACGATATGCGGGGCCACGGTAACCGCCGTGGCCTTGCACAGCGCCAACACGGGCATGCCCGCCTGCAGGCCCAGCAATTGCAGACTCTCCCGGGTAATCCGTGCGATCAGGCTTTGGCCGTCGGACAAGGCCAGAGTGACCCGCACCACGCCCCGGGTGGCCGAGATACCGCGTACCTTGCACGGCAGCTGATTGCGCATGCTGGTGCGCAATCCGACGGCGGCCAGCGTACCCGCGCTGACCGCCCCGCGCCCCCGCTGCAAGCGGGCCAAGGCCTGCTGCCGCGCGCGTTGCATGAGGTCAGCGGCTCGCAGGAGATCTTGTCCCTGCGCTGTCAAACGCGCCCCTCCCCCGCCAGAGCCCCCGACCAGCTTTTCAAGCAGCGGCACGCCAGCCAGATTGCTCAGCGTTTCGACCGCCTGCCAACCGGCCTTGTAGCTCACACCGGTCGATCGCGCGGCCTGCGAAATCGAACCGGTCTGGGCAACGGCCCGCAGCACCTCCAGGCGCTTGTCGCTGGTACCGTCACCGAGCAAATTTTCAAAGGGAAGCGACTTTGTTTTTGAAGCCATGAATGACCCTGTTGGACTGCACTTTTTGAGGAAGCGTTTCGTTTACAGTGGGCTAACGCTATTCTAAAATAGAATAGCGATGCCTTTAATGCTATTCCGAAAAAACATGGCGACTGTTGCCCCCTCATGCCAAAGCTAAACGCCGTTCTTCTGCGTCGCGCTCTGACCCTGGCCGCTTGCTGGGTGATGGCCGGGCAAAGCCACGCTGGCGAACTGCTGGTGGCGGTGGCGGCCAATTTCGCAGCCCCCATGAAAGTATTGGCCAAGCAATTTGAAAGCCAAACCGGTCATCGGCTGGTGTTGTCCTTCGGTGCCACCGGCCAGTTCTATGCGCAGATCCGCAACGGAGCACCGTTTGCCGTGCTGCTGGCCGCTGACGATGTGGTGCCTCAGAAGCTGGAGGCCGAAGGACTGGGTGTGGCCGGCACCCGCCAGACCTATGCCACCGGACGCTTGGTGCTTTGGAGTGCGCAGCCCGGCGTAGTGGATGCGCAGGGCAGCATCCTGCGGGCGCCGCTGGCGGGAAAGATCGCCCTGGCCAACCCCAAGCTGTCGCCCTACGGCAGGGCCGCCACGCAAGCGATGGCCCGTCTGGGCTTGCAGATCGCAGAACAAACTGTCGAGGCGGCGCACATCGGCCAGGCCTACCAGTTCGTCGCATCGGGCAATGCGCGTCTGGGCTTCGTGGCCCTGTCGCAGGTCTATGCAGACGGCCGCTTGCAAGGGGGGTCGGCCTGGGTGGTGCCTGAGTCGCTCCATGCACCCATCGTGCAGCAAGGCCTGATCCTTCAGGCTGGCAGAAACCAAGTCGCAGCCACGGCCCTGATGGACCATCTGCGCAGCCCACAAGCGCGCGCGGTGATCGCCAGCTACGGATACTTGCCATGAATCTGGACTTGAGCCCGCAAGCCTGGTCGGCCGTTGCACTGACCCTGCAACTGGCCGCGCTGAGTACGCTGATCCTGCTGGCTCTGGCCACACCGCTGGCCTGGTGGTTGTCCCAGACACGTTCGCCCTGGCGTGCGCCGGTCGGCGCCCTGGTGCTGCTGCCCCTGGTGCTCCCACCCACGGTACTGGGCTTTTATCTGCTGCTTCTGCTGGGACCCCATGGGTGGGTGGGTCAACTTACGCAGGCCCTCGGCTTGGGGCCCTTGTCCTTTTCCTTCAGCGGATTGGTCGTGGGCGCCCTTGTGTTCTCGCTGCCGTTTGCAGTTCAGCCTATCCAGCACGCCTTTGAAGCCATGGGTCCGCGCCCCATGGAGGTGGCCGCTACTCTGCGTGCCCAGCCTCTTAATGCGTTTTTCACCGTGGCCCTGCCACTGGCAAGGCCGGGTCTGCTGACTGCCTGCGTGCTGAGCTTTTCCCACACCGTGGGTGAGTTCGGTGTGGTGCTGATGATTGGAGGCAACATCCCCGGCCAGACCAGCGTGATGTCGACGCAAATCTATGGTCATGTCGAGGCCATGGAATATGCACAGGCGCACGCGCTGGCTGCCGGTATGGTGCTGTTTTCATTCCTCGCCTTGTGGGTGCTGATGCGTCTGCAAAGGCGTCCGCAAAAGGCCGCTTGATGAGCGCCCCCCCGGACCTGCTGTTGTCCCTTCAGCTGCGACGCGACCGCTTCGAGCTGGCGGTTGATCTGCGTCTGCCCGGACAAGGCATCAGCGTGATCTTCGGGCCCTCTGGCTCGGGCAAGACCACCCTGCTGCGCTGCGTAGCCGGACTGGAGCAGGGGACGGGCTTGGTGCAGTTAGGCGACCAGGTCTGGCAGGACAGCACCCGTCATCACTTCAGGCCCACCTGGCAGCGCGACCTGGGCTACGTCTTTCAAGAGGCGAGCCTGTTTGATCATTTGAGCGTAGCCGACAACCTGGCCTATGGCCACAAGCGGGTTCGCAAAAGCGGCAGCGTCCAGGCGCTGGAAGAAGCGATCGAGTTGCTGGGCATCGGCAGCCTGCGCGATCGCATGCCTGCCCAGTTGTCAGGGGGTGAACGTCAGCGCGTCGCCATAGCGCGCGCGCTGGCCCTGCAGCCGGAGTTGCTGCTTCTTGACGAGCCGCTGGCCAGCCTCGATGCGGCCCGCAAGGACGAGATCCTGCCCTGGCTGGAGCGGCTGCACCGGCAGTTGCGAATCCCGGCCCTGTACGTCACCCATTCCATGGACGAACTGGCCCGCCTGGCTGACCATGCGGTGGCCCTGCACGCGGGCTCGGTGCTGGCCAGCGCCTCGCCGCAGGTCGTGCTGACCAATCCGCAGGTGGCATTGGCTGTGGGCGATCAGGCTGGCACCGTCACCACGGGCCAGGTGATCGGCCGTGACGAACGCTGGCACCTCCTGCAGATCGCCTTCGACGGCGGTCGCTTGTGGCTGCGCGAACCGGCACAGCCCTTGGCACCCGGACAGCAGGTCCGCACACGCATTCTGGCTCGCGATGTGAGTCTGTCGCTCCATGCCCAGGAGCCCAGCACGCTGCAGAACCGCATTGCAGGTGTGATCGAGAGCATCCACGATGACGTACATCCATCGCAAGCGTTGGTGCGGGTCCGATGCGGTGGCACGCTGATCCTCTCGCGGGTGACACAACGCGCCCTGCAGGCCCTGTCACTGCGCAGCGGCAGCCCGGTCTGGTGCCAGATTAAATCGGCCGCACTGGTGGGCTGAAGGCTGCACCAGATCGGCGCTCCAAGTCCAGCGGCCGCCAAAGCTTTCGCTGCGATCGTTGCAGCGCGAAGACAAGGGCAACACCCAGGCGCTTGGTGCCTCAGCGAGGGCCGCTGAACATTCGCCGCAGTCGGTCCCAGAGCAGGGCCAGCAAGGAGCGCAGCGGATCCATGGCTGCCGAGGCTTGCGGTGGGGCAGCGCCGCCTCCCATTCTGGCCTCGACCTGTCGCCCGAAATCGGCCACCAGCCGGCGAACGAAGTCCTTGACCAGCCCCGAGCGGGAAAACTGCGCCAGAGGCCCCTGCAAGGTGTAGAGCATGTCCACATCCACCCGGGTGCGCTGAGGACCCAGGGCGACCAGCTGGTAAGCGATGTCGCCCTGCGCGCGCGAGCGGCTCAGGCCGTCCTGACCGGCGCCGCGCAAAACGGCGCGCTGGTTTTGATCGTGACGCTCGAGCCTGGCCGCGCCCACAAAGGCAGCGGCCATCGGACCGAACTTGATGGCGATGCGCCCCTTGACCTTCTCGCCCTCTTGCGACTCGATCGAGGCCCCAGGCAGGCAGGCAGCCACCGCCGGCAAGTCTCCCATGAAGGCCCAGACTGCATCGGCCGCAAAGGGCAGCTCAAAGCTGGCCTCGATGCGGGTGCCGGCACGGATGGCCGCAAGCTCGGGTTCGGGCGCCTCGGCGACCGGATCAGCCTGTGTGACTGCCGCACTCGGGGCAGCGGTGACGGTCCGGCTGGCCTGCGCCATCATCAGCATCGGCATCGGTTTGACGCCGCCAGTCGTGCCCGCCACACGCGGGGGTGTGAACCGGCCCGCACGGACCTGCTCGCGCAAGGCACTGATCTCCGGATCGGGTTCGGCACGCAGTTGGGCCAGCACGTCCAGGATCGCAGCAACGATGCCCATGTAGCCGGTACAGCGGCACAAGTTGCCCGCAAGCTCCAGACGCACGCGGGCTTCATCGGCCTCGGGCAGACGCAAAACAATGTCCCGGGCGGTGGCCAGCATGCCGGGCGTGCAATAGCCGCACTGCAGCGCGTGGTGACGGGTGAAGGCTGAGCGCAAGCGCTGCATCAGCTCGTCGGCGTCGTAACCTTCCACCGTGGTGACATGCCGCCCCTGGCAGCTCACGGCAAAGGTGATGCAAGAGCGCACCGGTTGCCCATCGAGCAGCACGGTGCAGGCGCCACACACGCCATGCTCGCAGCCCAGGTGGGTGCCGGTCAGACGCACACTGTCGCGCAGGAAATCACCGAGGTGGGTCCTCGGCTCAAGCTCTGCCGTGACCCGCGTGCCGTTGATGTCAAGAGTGAGGGTCTTCATAAGACAAGCACCGTCATGGTCAGCCCGCACGGAGAGGCCAGCCAGCCTGCTCCAGTGCACGTGCCAGGCAGACCGCCTGTAATTGATGATCGACGCGATCGTGCTCGGGCAGTGCGGTAGCCACCCATTGAAGCAAGCGGTCTGGACTCAGCACCGCCTGGGCCGGCTGACCCAGCTCGTGCGCAAAGTCCGTGAGCAATTTAGGCGGGCCATCGAGCGCACCAAGTACCACTCGCCAGGGCGCGCCCGGCGAGCCCTGACACACCGCAGCGCTGGCGTCGGCAAATTCGCCAGGCTTCCTGCAAAACTTGTAATAGCCCCACCGGCCTTCAGGCATGGCCGGCACCTGCACCGCGGTGATAAGTTCCGCCTCGCCCAGATCGGTGGTGTAGGCCGCCCGGATGAAGGCATCCAGCGGCAGCTCACGCTTGCCACCCGGCGACTGCAGGTGCAGCACCGCACCCATGGCCACCAGCGTCACCACCCAATCGGCCGCCGGATCGGCGTGGGCCAGACTGCCACCGAGCGTGCCCTTGTTGCGGATGGCGCGATAGGCAATGCCCGCAGCAACCTGCCGCATCGGGTGGGCCGCCAAGGCTGGATGCCGCCCGTCCTCGATGGCCGCGTGGGTCACCCGGGCGCCAATCAGCAGATCAGATCCCAAGACTTGTACCGCCTCAAGCGCGGACAACTCAGCCAGGTCAATCAGCAACTGCGGCCGCGTCAGACGCAGGTTGAGCATGGGCCCCAGAGATTGACCGCCGGCCATCAATTTCGCGCGCCCATCGCCCGCTGCCAGGAGGCGTAAGGCATCTTGCACATCGGCCGCAGC
>JBILUT010000094.1:0-6184 GCA_044370875.1 Polaromonas sp.
CCAACGAGGCGGACTTTCAAAAGATCAAGTTCCGCCAGCGGGTGGCTGTCAACATGGAGGGGCGCACCACCGCCAGCACGCTGATTGGCCAGCCAGTGGCCATGCCGGTGGCGCTGGCCCCCACCGGCCTGACCGGCATGCAGCACGCTGACGGAGAAATTCTGGCCGCCCGGGCCGCTCGGGCATTTGGTGTGCCCTTCACCCTCTCGACCATGAGCATCTGCTCCATCGAAGATGTGGCCCAGCATGCCGGCGAAGGTTTTTGGTTCCAGCTCTATGTGATGAAGGACCGCGGGTTTATCGAACGCCTGATCGACCGGGCCAAGGCCGCACGCTGTGGCGCCCTGGTGCTAACGCTGGACCTGCAGATCCTGGGCCAGCGGCACAAAGACCTGCGCAATGGTTTGTCCGCTCCGCCCAAGCTGACGCTGCGCAACCTGGTCAACATGGCCACCAAGCCACGATGGGCACTGGGCATGCTGGGCACCCAGCGCCGCCAGTTTGGCAATATCGTCGGGCATGTCAGCGGCGTGGCCGATATGAGCAGCCTGTCGGCATGGACCGCCAGCCAGTTCGACCCCGCGCTTAACTGGGGGGACGTCGAATGGATCAAAAAGCGCTGGGGTGGCAAACTCATCCTCAAGGGCATTCAAGACGTTGAAGATGCGCGCCTCGCAGCCCAATCGGGCGCCGATGCCCTGATCGTCTCCAACCACGGCGGGCGCCAGCTTGACGGCGCTCAATCGAGCATCGAGGCGCTGCCGGCTATCGTCGATGCGGTGGGGCGCCAGATCGAAGTCCACATGGATGGCGGCATCCGCAGCGGCCAAGATGTGCTCAAGGCCATCGCGCTCGGCGCCAAGGGCACCTACATCGGCCGCGCTTTTCTCTACGGGCTGGGTGCAATGGGCCAAGAGGGGGTGACCCGCGTGCTGCAGATCATCCACAAGGAACTCGAGCTGAGCATGGCCTTCTGCGGGCACACCAAAATTGAGACCGTCAGCCGGGATATCCTGCTGCCAGGTACCTATCCGACCGCCTGACTTTTTAGGCCCGACGATTGACCCCATCAGCTGCCTGCGTGGGGATTTGAGGACGCGGCTAGACTTGCGCGCTCTCTGGAGATTGACATGAATGCACCCGCCGTATCCGAACAGGCCCTTTTGGAGGCCCTGTCCCAGGTTCGCGATCCTCACACCCAAAAAGACTACGTCTCGAGCAAGGCCCTGCGCAACCTGCGCATCGACGGAGCCGATGTGGCCTTTGAGGTCGAGCTCGGCTACCCAGCACGCAGCCGCATGGCCGCGCTGCAAGAAGAGCTGCAAGCCGCCGCCCGCATGGTGCCCGGTGTGGCGCGGGTACAGGTGCAGATTCACAGCCGCATCGCCAGCCACGCGGTGCAGCGCGGCATCAAGCTGATGGAAGGCGTTCGCAATGTGATCGCAGTGGCCTCGGGCAAGGGCGGTGTGGGCAAAAGCACAACGGCTGTCAACCTGGCCCTGGCCCTGGCCGCCGAAGGGGCCAGCGTGGGTCTGCTCGACGCCGATATCTACGGGCCCAGCCAGCCCACCATGACCGGCACCAGCGGCAAGCCTGAAACGCTGGATGGCAAGTTGATGGAGCCCAAGATCAAGCATGGCCTTCAGATCAACAGCATCGGTTTTCTGGTGGGGGACGATCAGGCCATGGTCTGGCGTGGCCCCATGGCCAGCCAGGCTCTGGAGCAGCTGATCACCCAGACCCGCTGGCACGACCTGGACTATCTGATCGTCGATATGCCGCCGGGCACCGGCGACATACAGCTGACCCTGGCCCAGAAGGTTCCGCTGACCGGCGCAGTGATCGTCACCACACCGCAGGACATTGCCCTGATCGATGCAAAGAAAGGCATCAAGATGTTCGAGAAAGTGGGCGTCCCCATCCTGGGTCTGGTGGAAAACATGGCAGTGCATGTGTGCAGCGCCTGCGGCCATGTGGAGCACATCTTTGGCGCTGACGGCGGACGCGCGATGGCCGAGCAATACGGCATCGATTGGCTCGGCGCGCTGCCACTGTCCGTCGACATCCGCGTGCAGGCCGACAGTGGCAACCCCACTGTGGCAGCCCACCCCGATAGCGAGGCTGCCCGCCTCTACCGCGACATCGCCCACAAGCTGGCCGTGAAGGTGGCCTCAAAGGCCAAGGATTTCTCAGCTCGTTTTCCTACCATCACGGTATCGCGAGAAACCTGATCGGAGCGCTGACATGCGCTGTCACGGGCGAGCCACAGAGCCTCAATCGCTAGGGGCCAAGCACCCCTGCAGGACTCGCGGCAAGCAATCGGCCTGCAAAGGCCGCTCACCATGTCGGCCGTAGATCCGGCACCGCGGCCGAGGCGTATTGCGCATCTGGACATGGATGCGTTTTACGCATCGGTGCAATTGCTACGCTATCCGCAGCTCAAAGGCTTACCGCTGGTCATCGGGGGCGGTCGAGGTGGCCCCGATCCAGCGCTGCTGCGGGCCTACGGCTCGACCCAAGCCATCCCCGTCGATGCGTTTGCAAGACTCAAAGACTACGTGGGCCGCGGCGTCATCACCACCGCCACCTACGCGGCCCGGCAGTTTGGCATTGGTTCGGCCATGGGCATGATGAAGGCCGCGCGGCTATGTCCTCAGGCTCTGGTGTTGCCGGTGGACTTTGACGAAATCAGGCGCTATTCACGGGCGTTCAAGGACACCATTGCCGAGATTGCGCCGCTGGTGGAAGACCGCGGGGTCGATGAGGTTTACATCGACTTCACCGAGGTGCCTGGCGGCCAGCGCGAGGGAGGACGCTCACTGGCCCGGCTGATCCAGCGCAGTATCTTTGATCGCACCGGCCTGACCTGCTCGATTGGCGTGGCGCCGAACAAGCTGATTGCGAAGATGGCCAGCGAATTCAACAAGCCCAATGGCATTTCCATCGTGCATGAGGCAGATCTGCAGACGGCCATCTGGCCGCTGGCCTGCCGCAAGATCAACGGTATCGGCCCCAGGTCCGACGAGAAGCTGCAGCGTCTGGGCATACGCACCATCGGCGAACTGGCCGCCTGTGATCCCGCCTGGCTGATAACCCACTTTGGCAAGGCCACCGGAAGCTGGATGCATCAGGCCGCCTGGGGCCGCGACGACCGACCGGTGATCACGCACAGCGAGCCGGTCTCGATGAGCCGAGAAACCACTTTCGATCGCGATTTGCATCCGCGGCATGACCGTGCCGAATTAGGCGCTCTGTTCACCAGCCTGTGCGAGCGCGTCGCGGCCGATCTGCAGCGCAAGGGCTATCGGGGTCGCACCATCGGCATCAAGATACGCTACGAGGATTTCCGCAGCGTGACGCGCGACCAAACCGTGGAGCAGGCCACCGATGACGCATACACCTTGAGGCAGGTGGCTGGTCAGTTGCTCAAGCGGGTACCTCTGGACCGGCGCCTGCGACTGCTCGGGATTCGGGTGGGATCGTTGATCAAATCCGACTGAAGGCCAAGCCGCACCGTCGAGCCCAATGGCTTGTGGCTGGTACCAGCGCGCCGAACCCGGCACCCAACACATCCGTTGCGCTTGTCGGCAATACCCTCGGACGGCTACTGCCGAGCCGTTCGCACTTGCGGCGGCAGCGGCTGAGGGAAACTGGTTCTGAAGGGATTGATATCGAGCCCGCCGCGCCGGGTATAGCGGGCGTACACGGCCAGCCGGCTCGGGCGGCAACGACTCCAGACATCCGTGAAGATGCGCTCGACACACTGTTCATGAAATTCGTGGTGGTTGCGAAAGCTCACCAGATACTGCAGCAAACCGCCCTGATCAATCTGCGGCCCGCTGTAGCTGATCTGCACACTGCCCCAGTCGGGTTGACCCGTGACCAGGCAGTTGCTCTTGAGCAGCCGGCTGGTCAGAACCTCGGTCACCGGTTGCTCGTCAAAGGCTGCTGTCAGCAACTGCGGCGCCGGGGTGTAATGCTCGCATTCAATGTCCAGCCGGTCCAGGCTCAGTCCGTCGAGTTCGCCGATGGACTGCTGATCAAAATCATCAGGGGCAACCAGCCGAATGCCAACGGCAGGACGCCGGGCGGCCTCGCCTGCCCAAAGCGCCTGCGCCAGATCCGTCTGCAAGCGCTCCTGTACCTGCGCCGCATCCGCAAAGCGGCTGCCACTGAAGCTGCCCAGGTACAGCTTGAGCGACTTGCTCTCGATGATGTTCGGGGTCTCGCAGGGCACCACCAACTGCAGCAGTGCCACCTGCGGCTTGCCCCGCGGGTTGAGCCAACTCAGTTCGTAGGCAGTCCACAAATCAGCACCCATGAATGGCAGGTCCGCAGCCAGCCCAATCTCCTGGCGCTTGGGCAGCCGGGCCAGAGGAAACAGCAAAGCAGGGTCGTACTGATCGGGGTAGCCCGTGGTCTTGCCCAGGGTCGATTGCTCAGGAGTGTTCATAGGCCGATTGTCGGTGGATCGCTCTCAATCGAACCGGCCTTCACGCAGCCATTTGGTGGCGATCCATTTCTCGCCGCGCAAGACCGGCGCGCCCGCATGCAGGGAACGGCTGGATGGGTCGGGCCGGCTGTAGTTGAAAAACACCGCGTTGCCGCGCACCGGCAGGCATTCAAACTGCACATCGGGGAAGGTGGTCGCCCCGCCAGCCTCGGGTTCATTGAGGTACATCACCACGGTGGCCACCCGCTGCCCCCCGCGCTTGAGAATGGTTGGCGTGCCCGGCTCTTTGGGGTCAAAGTAGTCGTAATGCGGTTTGTATTGCGCCCCCGGCATGTAACGCAGTACCTGCAAACCCTCACCGTTTTCCATCGGCCAGTTCAGCAATCGTGCCAGCCTGCGCTCAATGCGCTCGATCAATTGACTCTCGCCGCGCTTGAAGAACATGCCCTGGCTGGTGCGGTCGGCGTTTTCTTCCTCGCCACCGGTCTTGACCGACACTGTGAGCGATCGGCTCAGCCGCGGACGGGCTTGCTCAATCAGCCCCTGGCACTCTTGGGCATCGAGCAGTTGACCCAGTACCATCAACGGCGGATCGCGCATCAGGGCGAGCACTTGTACCTGTCGGTCACCGGCATCGAGCCAAGTCTGCTCGCCTGCACCTTGGGGCCAAGGCACCGTGCGCTGCGCAATGTCGGCAACCGGCCCAAGGCCGCCTTGAAGCACAGCCGACGGCTTGAGCCCGGTGAAATCGCAAGCCTGCAGATGATCCCAGCCGGAATCGCGCAGGGCCTTGTAGAGCGCCTGATCGTCAAAGCCGGCCGCGCGCTGAGCCACCAGCCACTGCTCGACGCTCAGGCGCATCTCTTGGGTGATCAAAAGGGGCATGGGTGCTGAACTTTTCTTGGGAAAGACATCATCGGGCCAGTCTGCCATCCCCAGGCTGGCCCTGGTAACAGAATGTGGGATCCGGCGACTCAGGCCGCCTGCCGCCGCCTAAAAACCAGCCGCTCAGGTTCCGAGGCCTCCGGCACAAAGGCATAGCCTTCACGGTCGAACCCCTCGAGCTTGGTCGGCGTATCAATCTTCTTTTCGATGGCATAGCGGGCCATCAGCCCACGGGCACGCTTGGCCATGAAGCTGATGATCTTGTATTTGCCGGCCTTGAATTCCTCAAACACGCATTGCACCACCGGTAGCTTGAGCGCCTTCAGATCGACCGCCTTGAAATACTCCTCGCTGGCCAGATTGACCACAACGGGCTTTTTATGGCCTTGGGCGCGCTGATGCAGGTACTCGGCGATTTGAGGACCCCAGAACTGGTAGAGATTCTTGCCGCGGGCATTGGGTAGCGCGGTTCCCATTTCCAGCCTGTAGGGCTGCATCCAGTCCAGCGGGCGCAACACCCCATAGAGGCCGCTGAGAATGCATACATGCTCCTGCGCCCACTCCAGTTGAGCGGGCTTGAGACTGCGGGCATCCAGCCCTTCATAGACATCCCCGTTAAAGGCCAACAGCGCCTGGCGCGAGTTACTGGCCGTGAACTTGGAGGTCCAGGCCTGGTAGCGGCCCACATTGAGCCCGGCCAGCGCATCCGATAAATCCATGAGCTCGGCAATCTGCTGTGGGGAGCGCTGTCGAAGCAAGCCGATCAGTTCGCTCGATTGGTCGACAAAACCGGGTTGGCTGTGCGCCAACCCGGTGGGCAGCGGCGATTCATAGTCCAGGGATTTG
>JBILUT010000069.1:0-7095 GCA_044370875.1 Polaromonas sp.
CGCTTGGCTGGAAAGGGTGTGCCACTGGCATCAATGCATTCTGGATCGCGGTATGGACCGCACCATTGAGCAACTGCTCGGGGAGATACCATGAAGATCGTCCAAGCCCGCGTCATCGTGTGCTGCCCCGGCCGCAACTTTGTCACGCTCAAGATCGAAACCGATGAAGGCCTGACCGGCGTTGGCGATGCAACGCTCAATGGCCGTGAGCTGGCGGTGGCCAGCTATCTGCAAGACCACGTGCTGCCCTGTCTGATTGGCCGCGACCCGCAGCAGATCGAAGACATCTGGCAATACCTCTACAAGGGTGCGTATTGGCGACGCGGTCCCGTCACCATGACGGCCATCGCATCGGTCGACACGGCGCTGTGGGATATCAAGGCCAAGATCGCCGGTCAGCCGCTCTACCAGTTGCTTGGAGGTCGAAGCCGGACCGGCGTCATGGCCTACGGCCACGCCACCGGGCGCGACATTGCCGAAACCGTAGACGAGGTACTGCGCCACAAGGAAGCCGGGTATCGGGCCATTCGCGCTCAAAGTGGCGTGCCGGGCCTTAGCAAGGTCTACGGCGTCAGCACCAACAGCCGCATGTACGAGCCTGCCGATGGCAGCCTGCCCGGCGAGCATGACTGGGACACCGGTCTGTATCTGCGCCACACACCAAAGCTGTTCGACACGATCCGGCAGGCCATCGGAGAAGACATTCACCTGCTGCACGATGTCCACCACCGCCTCACGCCGCTGGAGGCCGCGCAGTTGGGCAAGAGCCTGGAACCCTTCCATCTGTTCTGGATGGAAGACCCAACCCCCGCTGAAAACCAAGATGCCTTCCGGCTGATTCGCCAGCACACCACCACACCCATTGCGGTGGGTGAGATCTTCAACAGTCTCTGGGACTGCAAGCAGCTCATCGAGGAGCAGCTGATCGACTACATCCGCACAACCGTCACGCATGCCGGCGGTATCACGCACCTGCGGCGCATCGCCGATCTGGCCTCGATCTACCAGGTGCGCACCGGCAGCCATGGCGCCACCGACCTTTCGCCCATCTGCATGGGCGCCGCTCTGCACTTTGACACCTGGGTGCCCAACTTCGGCATCCAAGAGTACATGCCACACAGCGAACTCATGCTCAGCGTCTTTCCTCACGACTGGCGTTTTGACCAAGGCATGCTCTACTGCGGCGAGTCGCCAGGGCATGGTGTGGACATCGACGAAAAGCTGGCCGCCAAGTACCCGTACCAGCGCGCCTACTTGCCAGTCAATCGGCTGCAACACGACGGCACCCTGCACAGCTGGTAAAACCGGGCAAAAAAAAGCTGCCCGCGGGCAGCTTTTTTGGCAAGGCCCCAGGGGCCAGCGTGATCGGCCCACGCACACTGCGCGTGGGCGGGTCAACACGATCACTTCAGGGTGATGTTCTTAAAGGGCATGTAGTTATCGCCGCGCTGCACCAGCGTGACGCGCTTGTTGATGCCCCAAGCCAGCGCCTGCTGATGAATGGGCAGGTGGCCGATGTCGTCAGCGTGCATGACGAAGGCCTCGCGCATCATCGCATCACGGCGCTTTTGGTCGGTCTCGCCCTGAATCTTGAGGATCAGCTCGTCAACTTTGGGGTTGCAATAAGCCCCCAGGTTGAACTGGCCCGAGCCCTTGTCGTCCACACAGCGCATCAAGGCATTGAGCGCGTTGTGTCCATCGTATGTGCTCGGCGTCCATCCCAGCAGATAGAAGCTGGTGTCACGGCGCAGGATTTTGGGGAAATAAGTGAGCTTGCTTTCAGCCTGCAGATTGATCTTGACCCCCACCCGGGCCAAGCTGGCTGCCACAGCTTGACAGATCTCGCCGTCATTGACGTAGCGGTCATTCGGGCAGTTCATGGTGACCTCAAAGCCATTGGGGTAGCCTGCGTCGGCCAGCAGCTTCTTGGCGGCATCGGGGTTGTACGGCAGGCGCTTATTGATGTCCTCAGAAAAGCCGTTAATGCCCGGGCCGATCATCAGCGCGGTGGGGTTGGACGCCCCGCGCATCACCGTGCGCTGGATTCCCTGAATGTCGATGGCCTGGTAGAACGCCTGGCGAACGCGCTTGTCCTTAAAGGGGTTCTTGCCCTTCACATTGGAAAACAGCAGCTCGTCGCGCCGCTGATCCATGCCCAGGAAAATGGTACGCAGTTCGGGGCCGGTCAGGGCCTGGGTGTTGGCATTGGCGTTGATACGCGGCACATCTTGAACCGGCACAGGCTCCATGATGTCGATTTCCCCCGATAAAAGCGCTGCCACACGGGTGGGGTCGCTGGCGATCGGCGTGAAGATGACCTCAGTCACATTACCTTCAATCTTGCCCCAGTAAGTAGGGTTGACCTTGAAGGTGGTCCGCACGCTCGGCTGACGCTCGCCCAGCATGAAGGGGCCGGTCCCGTTAGCCCGGAAAGAAGCCGCATTCTCAAGGCCCTTGCGTCGATCCACCGGCCTGATGGCTTGGTTGTCCTCGCACCACTTTTTGCTCATGATGTAGACCGTCGAGAGGACGTTGGGCAAGATCGGGAAGGGCGACTTGGTCTCTATGTCCACCGTGTGGGCATCGACCCGACGCACTTCTTTGATGTCATTGGTGTTGCTGCGCATGTCAGAGCCTTCACCGGCCGCACGATTGAGCGAAAACACCACATCGTCGGCGGTAAAGGGCGTTCCGTCATGAAAGCGCACATTGCGGCGCAGCTCGAAGCGCCAAACCAAGGGCGAAACCTGCCGCCACGCGGTGGCCAGGCCCGGTTCAAACTTGAGGTCTTTGCTGACCCCGACCAAGGACTCATAGATGTTGTTGGTCAGGCTCAACTGCAGGGACTCGTTGAGCGAATGGGGGTCCATCGAGCTGGCGTCGCCCTGGTTGGCGATTCGCACTGTTTTGGCCGACACCTGCGTCAGGCCCAGTGCGGCTAGCATCAGGACCGCCAGCCACTGTTTCTTTAATTTCATCGCTCTCTCCTTGGAAATGGATCCGAATGCGGACCCGGGTTAAGACACCTTCACAGGCAGGGCCTGCTCCACCAGTGCTGCATGCAAGGCGGCGCCCAGCGGAAGAATGTCGTCATTGAAATCGTACCGGCTGTTGTGCAGGGGATAGGGCCCTGCACCGCCTGCCAAGCCCTGACCAATGCGCATGTAAGCGCCAGGTTTGACTTGCAGCATGAAAGAAAAATCTTCGCCTCCCATGCTCGGAGTCATCTGGCGCCACACCCGGTCGGGCCCCACCAAGCTGGCTGCCACATCACCGGCAAACTGCGCTTCGGGCACCGTGTTGATCGTGGCCGGGTAGACCCTCTCGTAGAGCAGGCTGGCACTGGCGCCAAAACCCTGGGCCACACCCTGACACAGGGTGCGAAGTCGCTCTTCGATTTGGTCCTGCACCCGCACATCGTAGGTTCGGACCGTGCCCACCAGAGTCACCTCGCCCGGAATGACACTCATCGCATCCGGATGCCCGCCCTGCATCGAGCACAGGCTTATAACGGCCTGGTCCATCGCCGACAGATTGCGCGCCACGATACTCTGCACCGCAGTGATGATGTGTCCAGCCACCAGCACCGGATCGACGGTCTGGTGCGGCCTGGCACCATGACCGCCCTGCCCTTGAACGGTGATCACGATGCGATCGACTGCCGCTTGCATGGGCCCGGGCGTGATGCCGATCACGCCCAGGGGCGTGTCTGGCGAGTTGTGCTGCGCAAAGACTTTTTCGCAGGGAAACTGATCGAACAAGCCGTCTTCAATCATGGCGCGGGCACCCGCGTAGCCCTCTTCGCCTGGCTGAAAAATCAGCACAGCGGTGCCGTCGAAACGACGTGTCTCAGCCAGATAGCGGGCCGCACCGACCAACATCGCGGTGTGACCGTCATGACCGCAGCCGTGCATCAGGCCTGATCGCGTAGAACGCCAGTCGCATTCATTTTTTTCGTGGATCGGTAAGGCATCCATATCAGCGCGCAAGCCGATCATCGGCCCGGGTGAAGCAGCCGACCGGCCCGCCCCATGCACCAGAGCCACCACGCCGGTCTTGCCCAGCCCTTTGACAATACGGTCCACCCTGCACAACTCAAGCGCCTCCACCACACGGGCGGCGGTGTAGACCTCTTCAAAGCCCAATTCAGGGTGGGCATGCAGATCGCGACGGAAAGCGGTTAGCTCGGGATGAAACTGACGAATGCGCGCGAAGGCTGAGCCCTGGGCCAGCTGGGTGGACACCGATCCCTCAGAGCTGCGCCGGTCAGACATCACGCAGCCCTGCCAGCGCCTGGCTCATGGCGGTTTGAGCCTGCTCCAAGATGGCCGCATACCATTGCGGCTGCCGGATGTAGAAGGCATCGCGCATCTGCTGCCGGATCTGCGTCGCCAGTTCGGGATCGACCTTGGCCTGGGCGTGCATCCAATGGTCAGCACGCAGGGCCTGCAGCACTTGCTGCACCGGGACGGTCCCGTATTCAAGAGCAATGCCGGTGTAATCAGCCTGGGGACATTCGTCAAATATGGCGGTCCACATCAGGCCGGTGAGCAGCGGCGATGACGACGAGCCGTCATAGATGGATGTGACGTCGCTGCCCCACCAATGGCGCGCGCGGGCCAGCGCGCGGGCGTCATCCCGGCTTGCAAAGATCTTCTCGCCGACCCCCGGAGGACCCAAGCCCGTGTGCACATCGATCCAGGCCACATGCCGCTTGCCTGCGCCGACTTGCCCAAGCACCCGCCTGAGGGTTTTATTGCTCCAGGTGGGTTCTGTACCGCCGTAGAACAACCCATTTGGAAATTCATGCTGCCCCCGCGAGATGGCCGCCTGCCACTGGCCCAGACCATGCTGGTCAATGTAGCGCGTGGTGGCCGACACATTGTCGGGATCCGGCGGCCAGACCGCGGGAATAAGCAAGGGGTGCAAGTCCCGGTAGTCCTCGTTAACCGGCAGAGGCTGCGAAAAGTCATGGAAGTTTCGATTGAGGTCCACACCCTCTCGAGTGACACGGCGATCAAACGAAAAACCATGCGGGTTGAGCGCGTGGATATAGACCACGGCCACCCCAGCCTGACGAGCCTGTTGCCGCCACGCCGTGCTGTGCAGGGATGCGACCTGTACACCGCTGCCGCAATAGCCCTCTACCCCGTGGCAGGCACTGCTGACGATCAGGAGCCTGTCTGCATCAGGCCGGCCATCAATCACCACATCCATCGCCAGTTGCTCGCCCTGGCTGCCACACAGGGGATGAACATGGCTGCTCACCGCCAAACCGGCCTGCTGGGCAGCGGCAAGAAAACGGCCGCGTGCCTCTTGGTAGGAGCTTGAAAAGGCTTCCTCGGGGGCCATGATGGGAGGTCAAAAACGAATGGGGCCAAGAGTTGGGACAGCGCAAAGAGCGCCATCGGAGCAAGTGAAATAACGCACCTGCAACCCTTGATCATGCCAAAAAAAAGGCCGATCACGGGGTGAACCCCATCGGTATAAACCCATGCCCAGAGCCAAAAAACCGGGGAGCTACTCGGTTTTTTCTAGAACCCTTTCACCCCTCGAGCAGACCCTGTCAGGAAAACCTGCCGCCATCGACTCAGACTGAGGCACTTTTCCCTCAGCGCCTGATCACTCCATCTCGATCTTGGCGGCCTTGACGACCTTCTGCCAACGATCCATCTCTGAGACCATGTAGCTCTGCAGCGCCTCGGGCGTGGAAATCGAAGGCTCCACACCGGCGTCAAACAGCGCCTTTTGGGTATCGGGCTGCGCCATCACCTTGGCAATCTCGGCATTGAGTCGATTGACGATCTCCCGCGGCGTATTGGCTGGCGCCAGCAGGGCCAGCCACACCGAGGCTTCGTAGCCGGGGACACCGGCCTCTTGCATGGTGGGTACATTCGGTAGCTGGGGAATGCGCTTGCTGGTGGTGACCGCTAAGGCCTTCAGACGCCCATTGGGAACGTGGGCCAGGGCATTGGGCACGCCGGCAAAGCTGGTCTCCACCACACCGGCCACCAGATCATTGGCGGCGCCACCGCTGCCGCGGTAGGGCACATGCTTCATGTTGACCCCCGCCATGGCCTCAAACATACCGCCCATCAGGTGCTGAGAACTGCCGTTGCCCGAGGAGGCGTAATGCAACTTGTCGGGCTGCGCCTTGGCCAGGGCGATCAATTCGCGAACGTTGTTGGCCGGCACCTTGGGGTGAGCCAGCAGCACGTAGGCTGAATCGACCAAGCGAGTAATCGGCGTGAACGACTTGATCGGGTCGTACGGCAGCGTCTTGTAGATGGACGGGCTGATGGTATGGGTGGTGGAGATCATCACCAAGGTGTAGCCATCCGGAGCCGCCTTGGCCACTTCTGCGGTTCCAATGGTGGAGCCAGCACCCGCCTTGTTTTCAATGACAAACTGCTGTCCCATACTGACGGACAGCTTCTGGCCGAGCACACGGGCCACCACATCGGTAAATCCACCAGGTGCAAACGGCACGATCAACCGAATGGGCCGATTGGGATAGTTCGATTGCGCCAGAGCAAACGAAGTCAACAGGGCCCCGCTCAGGCCCACCAACAACAGACGAAGATTTCGGATCATGGCTTACCCCTTGTAACTTGGTTCGGGCATGGTGAAAAAGTTGTGCAGGATGTGATAGACCATCATGTAATTTTTTTGCTGAAAGCTGGCATGCGAAATGCCCTGCATCATCACAAATTGCTTGTTGGTGTTGGGCAGCAACTTGTAGTAATCGATCAGATCTTCAAAGCTGGCGATCCCGTCAAATTCGCCCCGCATCACCAAGGTGGGAACCAGCAACTTCTGCGGGTCTAGCAGCGGCAGTTTGGAGCACATGTCAACATAAGTGCCCGTGGGCATGGAGTCATCGAGCGTCAGGATGGCATCGGCAAAGGCCTCAATGGTGGCGTCGTCGGCCGTTCCCGGATGATCGCGGTTGAAGATGCTGTGCACGAAAGCGCGATCAATCGGCCGGCGGTTGCGGCTGATGAACTCAGGCAGTTTTTTACGGCGCTGCTCCAGCGTGGGGCTGTCGGTACCCTTCCATACAAAGGCATCGAGCGCGATACGGGCGACCCGTTC
>JBILUT010000070.1:0-7090 GCA_044370875.1 Polaromonas sp.
GGCATCGACCAGATCCTGGCCGCTGACGATGAGCAAAACGCCCGGCATGGCTTGCGCCTGCGTGATGTCCACCGACACGATGCGGGCATGTGCATGGGGCGATCGCACAAAGGCCAGGTGCGAGAGCTGCGAGTCCGGGACATCGGTCACCGCGGCGTGCAAGTCGTCGGTGAATCGGCCTTGCCCTCGCAGCAGGGCGTCGTCTTCCATGCGTGCCACGCTCTGTCCGCTGCCAAAGCGGGTGGCGCCAAAAAGAGGGGCGTTAGCGTTGCTCAAGGGATCTCCTAAATGGCGCGCGTCTGGCTCAGGCCGGCGCTGCCGCGTATCTTGGGTTCGATCGCGTTGATCTTAACGGGGGCCTCTGCTCCTGCGCCGCCAAAGCTCCACACCTGATCGCAGCGACCCATCAGCGGGCTCAGTCTGCATCCAGGGATTCATCGGGCCTGCCGCGGCCGCCCGATCGGTCGCGGGCCAAGCGCTCGCGTTGCAGTTGCTGCCGACGGGCCTCACGATCACGGGCTTGCTCACGCCAGCGCACAAACTCTTCGGGGGTTTCCAGCGTGATCCGGCCGATGCTGCCGCCACGAAACTCATGAATGACGATCTCTGCCGCCTTCTGCAGATTCAAGCGACCCGCCGCTCCAACCGCCCCCCGCCGCTGAGCGATGGCTTGCAGGATCGGCAGCGGCTCGAGCCCTTCAACGTTGTCGATCCGGTAACGCTCGAGCAGCAAGGTGCTGTAGTGGCAAGCAAGGATGGCCAGAAGTTCCAGGGCCACCTCTTGGTCGTCATAGGCGTTACGACCCACCGCACCGCTGGCGGCCAGCCGATAGCCGCTCTCCTCGACGATGATGCGGGGCCACAGCACCCCGGGCGTGTCCCACAGATAGACATCGTCCTCGATCACGATGCGCTGCTCGGTCCGGGTTACGCCGGCCTCATCACCCGTCTTGGTTGCGCGTCGCCCGGTGATGGTGTTGATCAGGGTGGACTTGCCCACATTGGGGATGCCACAGATGAGCACCCGCATCGGTCTAGACAAACCGCGGCGCGAGGGCGCCAGCTCGCGACAAGCGGCCACCAGCCGGCGTGCTGGTGCGCTCTGGCCGGCATCGAGCGCCAGCGCCCGGGTTTTTTCTTGTGCACTGTAATACGCCAACCAGGCCTCGGTTCGCACCGGGTCGGCCAGGTCTTGCTTGTTGAGAATTTTCAGCGCAGGCTTGCCACGGGTGAGCTCGGAGAGCAGCGGATTGGCGCTGGAGCCGGGCAGCCGTGCGTCGAGCATTTCAATGACCACATCAATCGCATCCATGCGCTCGGCAATTGCCTGCCGAGTCAGGTGCATATGGCCCGGAAACCACTGGATAGCCATGACCGTCAGACCGATGTCTGCTGGGGCCGACCCAGGCGGTCCGGCGAGGTGTATTGCTGCCGGTACATCTCGAAGGGCAGACTGTCCATCGCCTCAATCCGTCGCTGCTCGCGCACCGAATCGGCAGAGGCTTGCACCAAGCGCTGCTCGTCTTGCGGCTCCAGGGCTTGCGTCAATAGCTGCTCCCGGGTCTGCGCCGACTGCGCACGCGCAAACGCCACAAAGGAGCGATCGTGGGACTCGGTGACCGCCTGCAGCACCCGGGCCGACGGCGTCAGCTGTGGCTGATCAAGCCGCTGCCTCGCCTGCGAAAGGGCCTGGGCATAGGCGCCCTCGGGCACCCGGCCTGCAAATTGCGCATCGAGTCGCTGGGCAATCGGATCGAAGGCGTCGATCAACTCATGCCCCCACTGGCGCAGCTCAAGCTGAGAACTACCACGCTCGAGCATCAGCCCAGGCTCTCGCCCCCGAGCGGCGGTGCGGTGCTGATTGCGCGCCAGCGCTGCGATCTCGGCAGGGGTGTCAGGCGGGCTCGGGCTGAACAGGCCGTGCAGCAAAAACATATCGAGAAAGCGCATCGTCGACGCACTGATGCCCAAGGGCTCAAACGGATCAAGGTCCATCAGCCGGACTTCGACATACTCCACCCCGCGCTCGCGCAAGGCGTGCAGGGGCCGCTCGCCCTGAAAGATGGTGCGCTTGGGTCGGATGGTGCCGTAGAACTCGTTTTCAATCTGCAGCAAGGTGGTGGCCAGCTGGTTGTAGTCGCCGCCCGGGTTACGCAGGCCCACTGCCTCATAAGCCGGATAGGGGCGGGTCAGGGCATCGTGCAGCGAGGCGGCGTAACCCTCAAGGCTGTTGTAGCTGACGGCCAGCAAGGCCTGCGCATCGCTCTGGTAGCCCAGGCGCCCCATGCGCAGGCTGGTGCCGTGAGGCATGTGCAGCGTGGGGCCTCCAAGGCTCTGCAACTCATGCGGCCGGCCCGCCACGAAGCTGGAGCAGACGGCCGGCGAGGCACCAAAAAGATAAAGCAGCAAAAACGCGTGCCGCCGAAAATTGCGAATCAACGCGAAATACTGCTCGCTGCTCACCCCGGGCAATGACCAGTTGTAATGAATGCCCGAAATCGTCTGCATGCGGCGGCCGTATCGGTGGCTCAGCCCCATCCGGTAGACGCTCTTGGCCCGCCCCACATTGGACGATCCATACCGGGCGATCGGAATGGTCTCATCGGGCGGCAATCCGCACGGCATGCTTGAGACCCAGAGCATTTCATCGCCTTGCTGCGCCAACACACGGTAGGTGAACTGGTGCAGCACGCGCAATTCATGCAACACCTCCTCGGGCGTGAGATGGGCACCGGTGACCAACTCAATTTGCGACTCGCAAAAATCGGTGGTGATGTGCGGGTGCGTCAGGGCCGAACCCAAGGCCGACGGATGTGGCGTCAAGGCCAGCATGCCGCTGGGGCTGACCCTCAGGCTTTCCTTCTCCAGCCCGCGCCGCATGCCGAGCAGTCGCTGCCCGTCGACCGACTCAAGGTCGGCCACCCAATTCATGGCGCTGTTGTTGTTCATTGTTCGCTGATTTTGGCTGAGGTTGGACGCCGGTCGAGGGCGACCTGCAGACTCAGATTTATTTCTCTCTCCGGACGCGATGTTGCCACCGATGCGGCTCTTTCGCTGGTGCAAGGACATCGGTGCCCCGCCGGACCGGCGCGCCCGTGCAATACCCTGTCTGACAAGCTCGCGGCGTGCGCGCCGAGACAGGCCACGGCCAGGTTCGGCGACCATGACCTCCAAGGAGAGTTCAACACCATGAAAGAGTTGCACATGCCGCCGGCGCACCGCTCCCAGCGCGAAGACCACCGGCGCTCGCAGCGGGAACACGACCGACAGCGCGAGGAGAGCAGGCCAACTGAAGCGCCCGACGTTGAGACCAGGCGGCCAGAGGATCGGTGGACCGATCCCATGAATGTTCAGCACCCGACCGGTCGAGGCCGGGCCTGAGAATCGGTCGCTGTGGTTCCGAGGCCTTGAGCCTGGCTCAGCTGCGCACCCACTGGGCCAGCGTGCGCCGAAACTTTTCAACCTTGGGTCTGACCACGTGCTGGCAATAGCCCTGTCCGGGGTTACGCGCGAAGTAATTCTGGTGATAGGCCTCCGCCGGCCAATAGTGAAGGACCGGTAAAACCTCGGTCACGATGGGCCGGTCATAGACCGAGCGCGCCGCCAGGTCAGCGATGAACCGCCGGGCCTCGACGGCCTGAGCCTCATTGTGGTGATAAATCCCACTGCGATATTGGGTGCCGACATCATGCCCCTGCCGGTTCAGGGTGGTCGGGTCATGAATCAGAAAGAAGATTTCAAAGATGTCCTTCAGCCCGATCTGATCCGCATCAAATTGCAAGCGGACCACCTCAACGCAAGCTGTCTCACCGGTGCAAACCGCCTCATAGCTCGGCCGCTCGACCTGCCCGTTGCAGTAGCCCGACTCGACCGCCAACACCCCCCTGACCTGAAGAAACACCGCCTCCAGGCACCAGAAGCAGCCACCGCCCAGGGTGATGGATTGAGTCTGAGAACGGTTGCTCATGGCCTGACACTTTCTAAGAGACGAAGATCGGCACTGTATCGCAGCAAGGTGACCTCCCAGCGCCCCCAACTACTCCCAAGCCCCGACAATCACTCCTGTGGAATTTGGCCTGCTCAAACCTTTGCTCACCGCGCTGGTGATGCCCCCGGCCTCGCCCTTGCTGGGCATCGGCCTGGGACTGTTGCTGCTCGGGTTCAAGGGCGCTTCAAGGCCTGGTCGCCGAAGGCTGGGGCTGGGCCTGATCGCGCTGGCGAGCACGGCCTTGTGGTTGCTAAGCTCTCACGCGGTTGCAGTCTGGCTGTCGCAAACCATCTTGCCCCAGGTCAGTCCGCTGCAGCCCGAGCGGATCGCCTCGCTGCGCGCGCAGGGCGTGCAAGCGGTGGTGGTGCTCGGCGGCGGCATCGTGCCCGAGGCACCGGAGTACCAGCAAGCCCAGCCCAGCGCAAGCACCGCCGAGCGACTGCGCTACGGCATGAAACTGGCAAAAGAGTCTGGACTGCCCCTGGGTTTTGCCGGCGGCGTAGGCTGGGCCGCCGCTGGAAAAAGCGAGCACCCGACCGAGGCCCAGGTCGCACTGGCTCTGGCCCGGGACTATCGACAGGACATTCGGTGGCTCGACGACAAATCACGAGATACCGCCGAAAACGCCCGACAGATGCAGGCCTTGATGCAAAGAGATCAGATCGGACGCATCGCGCTGGTCACCCATGCGTGGCACATGCCGCGCAGCATCTGGCATTTTGAGCAGGCCGGCTTTGAGGTGGTCGCGGCCCCCATGGGATTTGTGCGCCCCCGCACACGGCCCTTGCTCGAATGGCTGCCATCGGCCCGGGGGCTGCTGGCCAGCCAGGAAGTTCTGCGCGAATGGCTGGCCCTTCGACTGCTGTAGCCGCTGTCCTTCGTCCCTTCTGAGCCTTGACGGCGCCGCGCGTGACGCCTACATTACTGACCCCGCGGTCATTAATTGGCCACGCCGACCCATCCCATGTCTGACCCAGCCCTGCTCGAGCGCACAGGCCGCACACACCGTCGCGAGCGCCGTAAACACGAACGCCCGGGCGAGCTTTTGGAGGCGGCCCTTGAACTGTTTGTCGACAAAGGCTACGCCGCCACCCGCATCGAAGAGGTGGCCGCACGGGCCGGCGTCTCCAAGAGCACCGTTTTTCTGTATTTCCCCAGCAAGCTCGAACTGTTCAAAGAGGTGGTTCGTTGCAATATCTCGAATCAGCTTGAGCAATGGGCGGGCCACTTCGGGCAGTTTGAAGGCAGCAGTGCCGAGATGCTGCGCCTGACCATGCTGTTGTGGTGGGAGCGAATCGGATCGACCCCTGCCTCGGGTATCAGCAAGCTGATGATGAGCGAGGGCAGGAACTTTCCGGAGATGGCCGATTTCTTTCATCAGGCGGTGATACAGCCAGGTCAGCAGATCCTGCGCCAGGTCGTCCAGCGCGGCATCGAGCGCGGTGAATTTCGTGCCGTTTCGGTGGATCACGCGGTGCAGGGTGTGATCTCGGTCATGGTCTTCCTGGCGCTGTCGCGCCATTGCGCCCCCTTGAGTCTTCACGAATTCATGAACATCGAACCGGTGAGCTATCTTGACGAACAAGCGCGCCTGATCGCACGCGGCCTGGCCTGCGTGCCGGCGCCGCACAACCTGGCTGGCGGGGGCCTCGCATGACCCGCGGTCGTCTCGTGGCCGCGCTCATTGCGGCGGCTATCCTCCTGGCCCTGATCGCCGGTCTCTACCAGTCGCAGAAGAAGCGCAAGGCCCAGGCTGCGGCTACCGCGCCCACGGCACAAGCTGTGAGCTGGGTCGAATTGGCGCCCACCGACCTGGTGCAGGTCAAGCCGGTAGAGATCAAGACCGGTCTGCCAGTTTCGGGCAGCTTGCGGGCGACTCACTCCGCGCTGGTCAAGGCCCGGGTGGCTGGCGAACTGCAGGGCCTGACGGTGCGCGAAGGCGATGCGGTGCGGGCCGGTCAGGTTCTGGCGCGCATCGACCCGACCGAGTACCAGGCCCGTCTGCGCCAGGCGCAGCAGCAAGCCGATGCGGCCAAGGCGCAGATCGACATCTCGCAGCGGCAGCTGGAGAACAACCGGGCCCTGGTGGCGCAGAACTTCATTTCCCAGACGGCGCTGGAAGCATCCCTGTCGAACCTGCAAGTGGCACAAGCCAACCACCGGGCGGCGCTGGCTGCGGTCGATGTGGCCCGCAAGAATCTGGATGACACAAGCTTGCTGGCGCCGCTGTCCGGACGGGTGGCGCAGCGACTGGCGCAACCGGGTGAGCGCATGGCCATCGACGCACGGGTGCTGGAGATCGTCGACACCAGCCGCCTTGAACTCGAAGCCAGTGTGTCGGCGGCCGAGTCACTGCAGCTCAAGATCGGTCAGACTGCGCAACTGCGCATCGAGGGCAGCGATCAGGTTCTGCAAGGCCGGTTGGTGCGCATCAATCCGGTCGCCCAGTCCGCCAGCCGCAGTGTGCTGGCCTATCTGAGCATCGACAACCGAGCGGCCGTGCTGCGGCAGGGGCTCTACGTTCAAGGGCAATTGGAGACCGGCAGCAAACTTGCGCCGGCCGTGCCTCTTTCCGCAGTGCGCACAGACCAGGCCCAGCCCTATGTGCAGTTACTGCGGCAGGACGCGGTGGTCCATCAGCCCGTGCGCTTGGGCACACGCGGAACCATCGGCGATGAAATGATGGTGACCGTCGATCTGCCCGAAGGCGCTCAGGTGCTTCGCGCATCAGTCGGGCCGCTGCGCGAGGGACTGCCCGCCCGCATCACCTCGCTGTCCCATCCCTCTGGCGGCAAGCCCTGATCGGGCCGCGCGCCCTGCCCCACCATGTGGTTTACCCGCGTCAGCCTGCATAACCCGGTGTTCGCCACCATGGTCATGCTGGCCATCGTGGTGCTGGGCTTGTTCTCTTACCAGCGACTGCGCATTGACCAGTTCCCCAATATCGATTTTCCGGTGGTGGTGATTACCACCGAATACCCGGGCGCCTCACCGGAGATCATCGAAAGCGAAGTCACGCGCAAGATCGAGGAGGGGGTCAATTCGATCGCAGGCATCAACGCCCTCACCTCTCGCAGCTATGAGGGCGTGTCGGTGGTCGTG